>JBLMWX010000025.1:0-11950 GCA_050257455.1 Gemmatimonadota bacterium
CGGCCGGCCCGCCCGACTTCATTGTCTTCCCGACGATCCCTTCTCCCCAGACGTACTTCGCCCGCTCCCGCTCGTCCGCCGTGTAGCCGGCGGAAACCTCCATCCGGATCTCCCGCGTGGCGGCGTCCGGCAGATGGATCGCCGCGCGGTCGAATCCGAGGAGGCTCTGGAGCGTGCGCAGGGAGGTGCCGAGCGCCCGGGTCAGGTTCTGGGTGGACGTCAGGATCTTTCCGACTTCGTAGATGGCGGAGATCTCCGCCTTTTCCGAGGACCGCTGGATCGCCACCCGACCATTATAGCGGAGACTCCCGCCCCGGTCCCGCGCCGCAATATGGTGAAAACGGGGCGCGTCCGCCGGTATAATGCAGACATTCCCGTCCCGGAGGAGGATCCCATGCGCCGCCTTTCCGACCGCCTTGCCACGCTCCTCCTCCCGGCGCTCGCCGGCGCCATGTCCACGGTCCTGCTGGCCGGCTGCGCGACGACCGGCACGCCCCCCGCGCCCGGCGGCGCGTCCGCCGCGGAACGCGTGCAGGCCACGGTTCCCGCGGCGATATCGATCGGCCGGACGCTTCACGAGGGCGATTCGTGGAAGAGCCGGTTCCTGTCCACGAGCGAGATGAAACGCACGTTCAAGGCGAACGACGGGACGGAGACGGTCAGGGCCCGGACGGTGGGCCTGGAGCTCGTGGCGACGCAGAAGGTCGTGTCGGTGGCCGCCGGCACGGCGCGCATCGAGGTCGCCGAGGCGTCGTCGCGGATCCTCCAGGAAGGAAAGTTCATCGACGCCCCGTTCCGGCGGCTGGGCCCCCCGAATCCCGTCTTCTTCACCCTGGACACGCGGACGGAGACCGCGGACTTCTCGGAGATGGAGAAGGCGTACGCCGACTGGATGGCCGCGGTCAAGGAAGGCCCGGCGGGCGAGATCCTGGGGAGGACGTTCCGCCTGGACGCCTACGTGGCGCAGCTGAAGGAGCTTTACGCCAAGCCGTTCACGCGGCTCGCCGGCAGGACGCTTTCGAGGGAGCCGAAGGAGGGAGGGGAGAAGGAATTCATCCTGCCGTTCCTCGGCCCCGGCGTGGCCCTGGGCCCCGTGGCGGTCGAGACGAGCTCCTGGTACGAAGGTTTCGAGGCCAAGGGCGGCGTCCACCTCCTTCGGGCGGCCGGCACGTACGCGGGGACCGTCTCCTGGACCCCCGAGGAGATGCGGGACCGCCTGGACGATTTCGGGCTGCCCGCGCCCTCCTCGTTCCAGCCGGCCGGGGAAGCCCACGGCCGTTACACGGCCACGGTGGACATCCTGTCGGGCCGGGAGGTGCGCTCCGAGAGCCAGCTCCGGTACTCCGCCTCGGCATCGTTCACGGGCGGGACGATCTCGGAGGAGATCGCGGGCAAGTCGGTTCACGAGCCGGCCGACTGAGCGGTCCGTCTCGAGCGCCCGATCCACCACGAAAGGGGTCACGGGACAGATGGCGAAAAGACCGTCGCGTTTTCTCGCGGGCGCGAGGATCCTCCCGCCGCCCGTCGGCCGGGACGTCAGGGCCGCCGACCTCGTCGACCGGTTCTTCCTGGCGTACAACGCGGGGCGGCTGCGCGAGGGCGCGCGGCTTCTCGCCGAGAAGATGCTGCGGCGCGACGTGACCGTGGGGCTTTCCCTGTCCGGGGCGCTCACGCCGGCGGGGCTCGGGGCGTCGTGCCTCGTGCCGCTCGTCAAGGCGGGCTTCGTCGACTGGATCGTCTCGACGGGGGCGAACCTCTACCACGACGCGCACTTCGGCCTCGGGATGCGGCTGCACGCGGGTTCTCCGTTCCTCGACGACCGGGTCCTGCGCGACGAGGGCGTCATCCGCATCTACGACGTCCTCTTCTCCTACGACGTCCTCCTCGACACGGACGCCTTCTTCCGGCGCGTGCTCGAGGCCGACGAGTTCCAGGCCGAGATGGGGACTGCGGAATTCCACCACCGGCTGGGACGCTACGTCGCCGAGCGCGAGAAGGCGCTCGGCCTCGGCGAGGTGAGCCTGCTGGCCGCCGCCTACCGGTACGGCGTCCCGGTGTACACCTCCTCGCCGGGCGACTCCTCCATCGGGATGAACGTGGCGGTCATGCGGCTCGTCGGGACGGGAACGCGGATCGACGTGTCCGCGGACGTCAACGAGACATCGGCGATCGTCTACGCCGCCAAGCGGGGGAAGGGGAGGAGCGGCGTCTTCATCCTGGGAGGCGGGTCGCCCAAGAACTTCGTCCTCCAGACGGAGCCGCAGATCCAGGAAGTCCTCGGGATCGCGGAGAAGGGGCATGACTACTTCCTCCAGGTCACCGACGCACGGCCGGACACGGGCGGGCTCTCCGGGGCCACGCCGTCGGAGGCGGTCTCCTGGGGGAAGGTCGATCCGGACCGGCTTCCCGACGCCGTCGTCTGCTACCTGGACACGACCGTGGCGCTGCCGCTCCTGACCGCGTACGCCCTCGCCCGGACTCCCCGGCGGCCGCTCAAGCGTCTCTATCGCAGGCGCCCCGAGCTCCTGGCGCTCCTGGAAAAGGAGTTCCGCCGGGTGCTCGGGACCCGCAAGGCCAGCTCCCGCCGGCCATCGGCGCGGAGATAGCGTTCGCGCGCAAGGTCCCGGTGCACCTCCGAAGAAGCATGGTGCGCGAGGCGCGGGCGCGTTCCGCCCGCCGCATCGCGATCGTCGTCCTGCTGGCGTCGCTCTGGGGATCGGCGCTGGCGTCCTGCGCGGGCCGCGGCATGGACGCGGCAGGCGGGCCGGGCGCCGACGACGTCGTGGTCTCCGGCAACGGCGTCAGGATGCCCCTGCGCAGGATCCTGCTTGTCCGGAAGGACGAGCGGACCGGGGCCGTCCGGTTCGTGGGGGACGGGTTCTGGATCGCGAGGCGGTTTCTCCATGCCGACTACGAGGAATACGTCCGCAAGGACGAGACCGGCGGCTTCGCGGGGGCCAACGTCGTCCGGCGGAAGAGGACGGCCTACGCGCTCTTCGTCGCGTCGCCTGTCGTCCTCGGCAATTTCGCGGTGGAGTGCGGCCCCGCGAAGCTGTTCTGGACCGGCGGACGCACCGTGCATTTCGTCAAGGGGAACGGGGACGAGGGCGACGCCGGCGTCGAACTGGCGCCCACCCCGTGGACCGACATCTCCCAGGTCGACCTTTCGGATCCCCGCATCCGGTGGTACCGGTACCAGCCCGGGCGACGGCGCGTGAGGCTCCCCGTCGACGCGCTCTGGGGCGAGCCGGCGCGAGGCGCCCCGGCGTCCTGATTCCCCGACGGCGCGGCGTCGCCGGGCCGTTTCCCCCCGGCCGGCGGGGGATGCTCCCGGTCCCCTCCCGGGGGGCTCACCCGGAGCCGTCGCCGCGAGCGTGGAGCAGGCGCAGCAGGAGCTTTCCCGTCGCGTACGCGTCGCTTTCCGCCCGGTGGAAGCGCGTCCCGATCCCGAGCGCGCCGCAGAGCGCGGAGAGCGAGTGGCCGCGGAACATCCCCGACCGGCGGGCGAGGACGAGGGTGTCGATCACCGGGTTTGCCGGCCAGGCCGCCCCGGCGAGGCGCGCCTCCTCCTTCAGGAACGACAGGTCGAACGGCGCATTGTGGAAGACGAGGGCGTCGTCCCCGATGAACGCGAGGACCTGCGGCAGGAGGTCGGCGAAGGGGGGGGCGCCCGCCACCATCGCGTCGGTGATGCCGTTGACGGACGATGCCCCCGGCGTGATGGGACGCAGGGGGTTGACCAGGGAGACGAACGAGTCGACGACCGTGCCCCGGAGGAACCGGAGCAGCGCGATCTCGCAGATGCGATGACCGTCTCCCGGCTCCAGGCCCGTCGTCTCCACGTCCGCGGCGACGTAAGGCGTCTCCGCGAGGGGGCGCCCCTGCCCCCGAAGAAGATCGCTCCCCGGGACTGCCGCCTTCCGCTCCATAACGTCCATTATATCGGACCGGTCGCGACCGCGCGGCGCGGCCGCGGGCGGGCGCAGGAGGGCCGGGCCCCTTTGCCGCACCCGCGGATCGTGGTATAAGAACGCAATCCTTCCTTCCCGGAGACGGGCGATGAAAAAATGGAAGTGCGGCGTCTGCGGTTACATCCACACGGGCGACCAGCCGCCCGACACCTGCCCCATCTGCGGGGCGCCGAAGGAGAAGTTCTTCGAGGTGAAATGACCCGGGCCGGGGCACGGAACGCGGCGCCGGCGGCCGTCGTCACGGGCGGCGCCCGGCGCATCGGCGCCGCCGTCGCGCGGCGGCTCGCCCTGGCGGGCTTCTCCGTGGTCGTCACCTACCGGGAGTCGCGCGCCGAGGCGGAGGCGCTGGCGGCCGAGACCGGCGGCAAGGCGTGTTTCCTGGACCTCGAGGCGCCGCGCGGCCTGTCCCGCCTCGCCGGCATCGTCGAAACGGTCCACGGGCGGCTCGATCTCCTCGTCCACAACGCCGCGGTCTTCCCCCGCACGCCGCTGGGGTCCGTGACCGAGCGCGACTGGGACCGGATCTTCGCCGTCAACGTGCGCGGCCCGTTCCTGCTCACGCAGCGCCTCCTGCCCCTGCTGCGCGCGCCGCGGGGCGGCGGCGCGGTCCTGTTCCTCGGCGACGCCGGGGCGGGGCGCCTGTGGCCGGCCTACCTCCCGTACTGCCTCTCCAAGCTCGCCCTCGAGGCGCAGGCGCGGGCGTGGCGGAAGCTCCTCTTCCCGAAAGTCCGGGTCGGGATCGTGAGGCCCGGCCTGGCGCTCGTTCCCCCCGGCTTCCCCGAGGATGCGTGGGCCCGGCTGCGCGCCCGGGGCGGCCGCCCGGGCCTCGACTCGCCGGCCAAGGTGGCGGGAGCCGTCTTGCGGTTCGCGCGAGGCCGACGATATAATTAGCGTTCCCCGTTCCGAAAAACCCCGGAAGGAGACCGTGATGCAAAAGTGGCGATGCATCGTCTGCAACTACGTGTACGATCCTGCCGCGGGGGACCCGGACAACGGCGTCGAGCCCGGAACGCCGTTCGAGAGCATCCCGGACGACTGGGTCTGCCCCCTCTGCGGGGCGGGCAAGGACGAGTTCGAGATGGAAGCGTAGGAGGGGAGAGAACACGCCATGGCAGCCGTTTCGCTCGCGCCGGACGTCTACTGGGTCGGGGTCAAGGATCCCGGGCTGACGGTCTTCGACATCGTCATCCCGACGGAGTTCGGGACGACCTACAACGCGTACCTGGTCAAGGGGAGCGAGAAGACGGCGCTCATCGACTGCGTGAAGCGGCCGTTCGGCGAGGAGCTCTTCCGGAACCTCGCCGGGCTCGTCCCCGTGGAGAAGCTCGACTACGTGATCGTCAACCATTCCGAGCCGGACCACGCGGGGGCCCTCGTCGATCTCCTCGCGCGCAACCCCGGCGTCACGGTCCTGCTGTCGCGCTCCGCGAAGACGTTCGTGGACAATCTCGTCAACGCGGGGTTCAGGTTCCGCATCGTGAACGACAACGACGAGCTGTGCCTCGGCGGGAAGACGCTCCGGTTCATCAACGCCCCGTTCCTCCACTGGCCGGACACGATCCTCACCTACCTCGCCGAGGACCGGATCCTGTTCCCGTGCGACTTCCTGGGGGCCCATTACGCGAGCCCCGAGCATTTCAACGACGAGCTCTCCGATCCGGCCAAGGCGCGGAAGGCGTTCGAGTTCTACTACGGGACGATCATGCGCCCGTACAAGGAGCACATCCTCAAGGCATGCGCGCGGGTGCGGGAGTGCGGGCCCGCGATGATCGCCCCGTCCCACGGGCCGATCCTGCGGAAGGATCCCCTCTCCTACCTCGACTGGTACGAGGAGCGCGCCGCGGCCGGCTCCCGGGTGGCCGGGAAGAAGGTCGCGGTCGTCTACGTCTCGGCGTATGGGAACACGGCCGCGATGGCCGCCAGGGTCGCGGAAGGGCTCAGGATCGGCGGTGCCGACCCGGTGGTCCTCAACGCCGTGGAGACACCGATGCAGGCGATCGTCGACGAGCTCGAGACGGCGGCGGGATTCCTCGTCGGGACGCCGACGCTCAACGGCAACGTGCCGCACCCGATTCTCGCCCTGATCGCGAACCTGGTCGTGCTCAACATGCGGGGGAAGCCGGCCTCGGTGTTCGGCTCGTACGGCTGGAGCGGGGAGGCCGTGAAGACGGTCCAGGACATCCTGACGTCGATGCGCATCAAGGTCGCGCCGGAGCCGGTCAAGGTCCGGATGGCGCCGTCGGACGCCGACCTTCTGCTGTGCCTCGATTTCGGGAAGCGGTTCGCGGAGATCGTCCTCGGCGGGTGAGGCGCGCCCGGTCCTCCGCGGCCCGCGTTCACTTCTTCGGGGGAACGCCCTCCTTCTTCATCTCCCGCTCGGCGTCCTTCCGGATCTGGTGCCGCTTGTCCGCCGCCTCTCCCCGGATCATCGCCTTGCAGGGCTCGCAGATTCCGCCCGAGAGCTCCCGCTCCTTCCCGCAGACCATGCACCGCGGCTTCCTGTCCTGGGTCATCGCGTCCCTCCCGTTGTGGTGCAGTCCCCCGTCGGGATATTATCTCCCGGAAGGCATGCACCGCGAAACCGCGAGGTGACACCCGATGCCGCGCCGGAAAACCTCCCGGATCCCCGAGAAGCCGCGCCGGGGGCTCGTCCTCGTCCTCACGGGCGACGGAAAGGGGAAGACGACGTCGTGCCTCGGCATGGCCGTGCGGGCCGTCGGGTACGGGATGCGCGTCGCCATGATCCAGTTCATCAAGGGATCGCTCCACTACGGCGAGCTCGACGGGGCGAAGCGGCTGGCCCCCGAGTTCGAGCTGACGCCCATGGGGAAGGGGTTCGTCGGCATCATGGGCGACACGCTGCCCTTTTC
The DNA here is from genome assembly GCA_050257455.1 of Gemmatimonadota bacterium. Lineage (GTDB taxonomy): Bacteria > Desulfobacterota > Deferrimicrobia > Deferrimicrobiales > Deferrimicrobiaceae > JBLMWX01. The sequence goes on from JBLMWX010000025.1 coordinate 6,842, forward strand.
CGAGCATGCCGACGCGGCGAGGAAGGCGCTGGCGACCGCCCGGAGGAAGATGGTCTCGGGGAAATACGACGTCGTCATCCTGGACGAGGTGAACGTCGCCCTGAAGCTGGGACTGCTGGAGCTGGCCGATGTGATCGCGCTCATCGAGGCGCGGCCGGAAACGGTCCACCTCATCCTGTCGGGGCGGAACGCCCACGAGGAGGTCGTCCGCCGCGCGCACCTGGTCACGGAGATGCGCAACATCAAGCACCCGTACGATCTCGGGATCGAGGCGGAGAAAGGGATCGACTATTGAAGACGAGACCCGAGCGGGTCGACGTCGCGGAGGAGCTCTCGTCCTGCCCGCAGTGCGGGGGGGAAAAGGGATTCCACGTCGCCTTCCGCCGGGAAGCGGAGCGGCGGCTGGCCGTGGTCCTCGTCTGCCCGACGTGCGGCTTCCGGTTCGCCGTGGGGGAGTGGACCGTGCCGACCGGCGAGCCGCGCCCCTTCGACCCCTCGACCGACAGCGGCCCCTGAGCCCGGGGGCGGCCCCGGCAAGGCGTCCGCGATCCGGAACAGGCGGAACGGTCCCTCTTCGTGAAGGAGGACCAGGTCCTCCGCCTGGAACCGCCCGAACAGCTCCTGTTCCTCCCGGGTGAACGTGCTCAGGTCCCCGAACACGTACCGGCCGTCGTACATCAGGTGGGTGAACCCGCCGGCGCGGAGCGCGTCGCGGACCTCCCCGGCGGACCGGGAGCGGGACAGGATCTTCTGGATGGTGTACGACTCGAACATCGCGTCCGAGTAACATTCGGTCCGGCAGAGAAACGTGTAGTTCCTCATGTAGATCAGGAAGACCTTCGACCGGGCGGGAAGGTGGCGGTCGAGGTAGCCGTACATGCGGGAGACGGGAACGACGCGGCCGAGATAATCGGCCCGCGATTCGGCTCCGACGATGACGCCGAGCGGCGCCGTCTTCCCGAACTCCCGCGCGATGTGGTAGCCGGAGAAGGCGAGGCCGGCCGTCACGACGGCCGCCAGCAGGCGGTACGGCCACCGGCCCGGCCGCGACCGGTGCCATGTGAGGGCGACGCCGACGGCGACGGCGAGAAACGGGAAGACCGGCAGCAGGTAGCGCGTCAGCTGCGCGCTCGAGGCCCAGAACAGGAACCACAGGAGCGAAAGGACCAGCGCCCCTTTCAGGGCGGCCGGGACCCGCCGGACCCCGGCGAGGAACGGCAGCGCGAACAGGAAGACGGGACCGACGACGCCGTCGAAGCGCGGGCTGTCCGCCTGGGCCCTGAGGCTTACGTTCCACGGCAGCAGCAGGTAGTCGAGCCATCCCCGACCCATCCCGAGGTGCGCCACGAGGGCGTCGTAGAGGCGCGCCTGCTCCGCGTCCCACCCTTTCCCCCCGAACAGGCCGTAGAGAAACGGGTAGAACGGGTTGCCCGTCAGCGCCAGGTTCTTGAGGTAGAACGGAGCGCCGAGGACGGCCGCCGGCGCCAGGTAGCGCAGCAGGTCGCCGAGGGCGTCCCGGTCCGACGCGCCCCGCCGGCGCGCCTCGACGAGGATTCCCAGGACGCCGAGAAACGGGAGCAGCAGGGCGGTGTACTTGCACGACAGCGCCGCGCCCGTGAACGCGCCGGACAGGGCGAGCCATCCGCCGCGGCGCTCGTCGGTCCAGTTCGCGTAGGCGAAGAGCGCGGCCAGGACGTAGAGGACGACGAAGAGGTCGACGTTGGCCGTGTGGGACACGGCGAAGACGGTGGGGACGGCCGCGAACACCAGCAGGCAGGTCCACGGGAACGCGTTCTCCGGAACGTGGCGCGTCGAGAAGCTCCGCATCCCGGCGAGGACGCCGGCGAGGGCGCCGAAGTGGAGGAGCTTCGCGAAGACCTCGCCCCTGAGGAACAGGGCCGGGATGTACGCCATTTCCCCGAGAAGCGGGTAGCTCGCGAAGACGTTCCCCGGCAGGAAGTAGAACCCGCCGCGCTTCAGGTACTCCCTCGGGACGGCGAGATGGTAGATCAGGGCGTCCTTCCCGGTCTCCGGCGCCAGGGCGAGGGCCAGGTCGACGGCCAGCAGGCCCGCCAGCAGGAGGACGGCCGCCCTCTCGAGAAGGGGGCGCGGCGCGTCGAGGGAGAGGCCGGCGGCGGGCGCGGGCCCGGGAGACCGCAGGGTCCGCCACCCGAATGCCGAGGCGAGGGCCAGGAGCGCGACGAGCGCCCAGAGCGCGGCGGGGCCCAGGACCCGGAGCGCGGCGGGGACGAAGACGGCGTACCCCGTCGCGGCGAGGCCCGCGCCGAAGGCGAAGAAATGCCTTTCCGCGCGGGAAGCCGGCGCGACGCCGGCGGCCCGGAGCGCAAGGCCCCCGACCCCCGTGACCACGACGGCCGCGGCGGGGAGGAGCAGGAGGTTGACGAGCGTGTCGATCACGGCGGAAGCCACCGGGTCCCGCCTTCAGCCGCCGTCCCGAATCGCCGGCCCGCCGGCCGTCCCGGGCCGCGGCATCGCCGCTACAGCGCCTTCGACCGTTCCAGGAGCGGGGAGCCGTAGAGGAGCCCGAAGTAGTCCTCGGTGTTCCGGATGTAGACCTTCCCGCCGCCGGCCATGTTCTCCCCGGCGAGCTGTCCCTGCTTGATGGCGCTGCGCCACCCGAAGTTGATCCGGCTCTCCCTGCGGTTGATGTCGAGGACCTCGGCGCAGTCGCCCGCCGCGAAGATGTTGGAGACGTTCGTGCGCAGGTATTCGTCCGTCATGACGCCCGTGCCGACCTTGACCCCGCTCTCGGCGAGGAAGCCCACCGAGGGAAGCCGCTCCGTGGCGACGACGAGCATCGAGCACCGGATCTCCTCGCCCCCGGTCGTGTAGACGACGTACGTCCTCCCGTCGAGGTCCAGCACGTCCGCGATGTCGGTGCCTTCCTTGACGGTGACGCCGTTGTTGCGGAGCCGGTCGGTCACCTTCGCCTCGAGCTCGCCGGAGATGGGATTGCCGAAGCGGGGCAGGCCGGGGTTCACCCAGATCACCTGCTGGCCGAGCTTCCGCAGCGCCCGCGCCGCCTCGAGCCCGAGGTACCCGGGGCCGAAGACGACCGAGGTGTCGGAGCGCAGCGCCCGCGCCTTGATCCGGAACGCGTCCCCGAGCGAGTTGAGCGACAGGAACGATCCCATGGCGCCCATCAGGGCGAGGGGGAGGATCGGCTTGCCGCCGGTCGCGACGCAGAGGAAGTTGAAGGTCTCCTCGCTGCCGTCGGAAAACAGGACCCGGTTCTTCGACGCGTCCACGCGCCGCGCGCGCTTGCCGCTCTTGACCGCGATCCCGGCCGCGGCGAGGTCCTGCCCCTGCGGGTCCACCGCGGCGGCCGGCTCGATCGTCCCGGCGACGAGGTCGGCCAGGTTGGGACGCAGGTAGGGGGCGGCGAACTCCTCGGTGACGATGACGACGTCGGCGTCCTTGTCCGTCTTCCTGGCCGCACGCGCGGCGGCGATCCCGGCCGGGCCGCTTCCGAGTACGAGGTAGCGCATGAAAATCCTCCGTGGGTGAATTTCGTGCGGGGAATATTCATCTTAATGCGAGGGGACCGAAATGAAAATCGAAATCCATGTGTCCGACGACCGGAAGCGGTACTCGATCTCGGTGGACGGCAGACCGCCCGAGCCCATGGAGAACTTCATCCTCCTCACCAAGGAGGGGGAGACGATGCGCAACGTCGTGTTCGGGGACGTCGAGACGGTCGGCCGCCTCCTTTTCGGCTTCTACGTCAACTGCTGGCGCTTCGACGAGACGGGGATGCGGGGCGTGCTGGAGATCGTGGCGGAGGACATCCGCGATCTCCGGGACCGGCGGGAGCTGCTCCCCCCCGGGCCGACCCGCAGGGCCGTGTGAGGATCCCCTGGACCCGGCGTCAGGCGAGGGGCCCCTGGTGCCGCACGTCCTTGCCCTGGATCATGAAGATCACGTCCTCGCAGATGTTGGTCGCGTGGTCCGCGATCCGCTCGAGGTGACGCGAGACGAGGATGAGCCCCATCGCCCTCGGGATCGTCGAGGGGTCCGCCATCATGTAGGTGAGGAGCTCCCGGAAGACCTGGTCCTTGAGCTGGTCCACCTCGTCGTCCCTCGTGATCGTCGCGGCCGCCAGGGCGTCGTCGCCGTTGACGAAGGCGTCGAGGGCGTTCTTGAGCATCTCCTTGGCGATCTCCGCCATCCGCGGGATGTCGATGAGCGGCTTGAGCAGCGGGACGGCGAGCAGCGGCGCGGCGCTCTCCGCGATGTTGATCGCCTGGTCCCCGATCCGCTCCATGTCGGTGTTGATCTTCATCGCCGCCGCGATGAACCGCAGGTCCCTGGCCGTCGGCTGCCGCAGGGCGATGATCTCGAGGCAGATCTCGTCGATGTCGATGTGGAGCTGGTTCACCCGGGTCTCCATCGCGCGGACCTCGTCGAAGAGCTCGGCCTTCCGCTCGACGAGGGCCTGGACGGCCCGGTGCGTCATCTGCTCGACGAGGCCGCCCATCCGGAGGACGGTCTCCTTGAGGTCCGCCAGCTGTTCCCCGAAATGTCTCTTCATCCCCGCTCCTTGAAGAACCGGCCGCTCACCCGTACCGGCCGGTGATGTATTCCTCGGTCCGCTTGTCGCCCGGGTTCGTGAAGATCTTCGCGCTCCTGTCCATCTCGATGAGATCGCCCAGCAGGAAGAACGCGACGTGGTCGGAGATCCGGGCGGCCTGCTGCATGTTGTGGGTCACGACCACGATCGTGTACCGGGCGCTCAGGTCCTCGATCAGGTCCTCGATCTTGGCGGTCGAGACGGGGTCGAGCGCGGAGCACGGCTCGTCCATGAGCAGGACCTCGGGCTCCACGGCCAGGGCCCGGGCGATGCACAGGCGCTGCTGCTGCCCGCCCGAGAGCCGGGAGCCGGCGCGGTCGAGATGGTCCTTCACCTCGTCCCACAGCGCGGCCATCCGGAGCGACTTCTCCACGACCTCGGCGATCTCCGCCCGGGACCGCGACGCCCCGTTGAGCCGGATTCCCACCGCGACGTTCTCGTAGACCGACATCCGGGGGAACGGGTTCGGCTGCTGGAAGACCATCCCGACCTTCCTCCGGAGGAGCACCGGGTCGACC
>JBLMWX010000026.1:0-8311 GCA_050257455.1 Gemmatimonadota bacterium
GACGCCGACGATGGGCGGGCTCCTCATCGTGCTCGCCGCCGTGGTCCCGACGCTCCTGTGGGCCAACCTGACGAACCCCTACATCTGGCTCGCGATCTTCGTGACCGTCGGGTTCGGGACGATCGGCTTCATCGACGACTACAAGAAGGTGATCCGGAAGGACCCGAAGGGGATGAGCGCGCGGGCCAAGTTCCTGAGCCAGGTCGGCCTCGCGGCCGCGGCGGCGCTCATCATCTCCATGGACATCGGCGTCCAGGACAAGGTGAGCGTGCCGTTCTTCAAGAAGCTCAACCCGAGCCTCGGGATGTTCTACGTTCCGTTCATCGTCCTGGTCATCGTCGGGGCCTCCAACGCCGTGAACCTGACCGACGGGCTCGACGGGCTCGCCATCGGCCCTTCCATCATCTCGGCCGGGACCTACATGGTCTTCGCATACCTGGCGGGCCACGTGAAGATCGCCAGCTACCTCCAGATCCTCTACGTCCCCGGCGCGGGAGAGCTCACCATCTTCTGCGGGGCGATGGCCGGGGCCGGCATCGGCTTCCTCTGGTACAACACGTACCCCGCCCAGGTGTTCATGGGCGACACGGGGTCCCTCGCCATCGGCGCCGCGCTCGGGGCGGTGGCGGTCATGGTGAAGCAGGAGATCGTGCTCGTGCTGGTGGGCGGCGTCTTCGTGATGGAGGCGCTCTCGGTCATCTTCCAGGTGTTCTCCTACAAGACGACGCGGAAGCGGATCTTCCGCATGGCGCCGGTCCATCACCACTTCGAGCTCAAGGGCTGGGCCGAGCCCAAGATCATCGTCCGCTTCTGGATCATCTCGATCATCCTGGCGCTTCTCGCCATGAGCACGCTCAAGATCCGGTGAGATGGAAACCTTCGGCGGGAGACACGCGATCGTCGTCGGCGCGGGCCGGTCGGGGTTCGTCGCGGCGCTTCTGCTCCGGCGGGAGGGAGCGCGCGTGACGCTGTTCGACGAGAGGCCCCGCGAGGCCGTCGAGCAGACCCTGGGCGGGGCGCTCCCCCCGGGGATCGACTTCGTGCAGGGGATGCCCGGCGAGATGGCCGCGCGGGGCGCCGGCCTCGTCGTCCTCTCCCCGGGGGTGCCGCCGGAGAAGGTGCCGCGGGAAACGCTGCGGCGGGCCGGGACGCCCGTATGGGGGGAGCTCGAGCTCGGGTACCGGCGATTCCGGGGACAGGTGGCGGCCGTCGCGGGGACGAACGGGAAGTCGACGGTGACGACGCTCCTGGGCGACATGGCCGCGCGCGCGTTCGCCCGCGTCTTCGTGGGAGGAAACCTCGGGACGCCGCTGGCGGCGGCGGGGGGGGAGCCGTACGAGTGGGGCGTCGTCGAGGTCTCGAGCTTCCAGCTGGAGACCATCGAGACGTTCCGCCCGCGCGTGGCGGTTCTCCTGAACATCACGGAGGACCACCGGGACCGGTACCGCGACTTCGCCGCGTACGCCGAGGCGAAGATGGCCGTCTTCCGCAACCAGGGGCCGGGCGACGCCGCGGTCGTCAACGCGGACGACCCGGAGGTGGCCGCGCGGTCCGGCGCCATCCGGTCGGAGCGGATCCCCTTCTCCGTCGCGCGGTCCCTCGAGGCGGGGATCTTCCTCGCGGGCGGCGACATGGTCCTGCGCGCGGGCGGGACGGAGGAGCGGTACGCGCGGTCGCTCCTGCGGATCGCCGGGATGCACAACGTCGAGAACGCGATGGCGGCGATCGCCGCGGCGCGGCGGATGGGCGTGCCCCCCGCGGCCGTGCGCGAGGCGCTCGCCGCCTTCCGCGGGCTCCCGCACCGCGTCGAGTTCGTCCGGTCGGTCGGCGGCGTGGCGTACTACAACGACTCCAAGGGGACCAACGTCGGGGCGGTGCTCAAGTGCCTCGAGGGCTTCGAGGAGCCGGTCGTCCTCATCGCCGGGGGAAAGGACAAGGGCATCGACTTCCGGCCGCTGCGCGGGCCGCTGGGCCGCAAGGCGCGGGCCGCGGTCCTTCTGGGGGAAGCGCGGGAGCGGATGGAGCGCGAGCTCGCGGGGGCGGTTCCCCTCCGGGCGGCCGGGTCGCTCCCCGACGCGGTCCGGGCGGCCGCCGCGCTCGCGCGTCCCGGGGACGTCGTGCTGTTCTCGCCGGCGTGCTCCAGCTTCGACATGTTCCGCAACTTCGAGGAGCGGGGCGACGCGTTCCGCGACGCGGTCAGGGGGCTGTCAGGATGAACCTGGGAAAGCGGCACGAGAACATGATCCTCGTCCTGTGCGCCGCCATCCTCACGGGCCTGGGCGCGGTCATGGTGTACAGCGCCTCCTCCGTCATGGCGCAGTCGGCCGCCCGGCTCGGGAACGACGCGGCCTACTTCTTCAAGAGGCAGATCCTCTTCGCGGCCGTCGGGGCCTCCGCGGCCCTCGTCCTGGCGCGGATCGACTACGACGTCTACCGGCGGCGGATCTGGCCGATCATGGGGGCGACGCTCGTGCTGCTCGTCCTGGTGTTCGTTCCCGGGATCCGGCACGCGGCCAACGGCGCGTCCCGGTGGGTCAACCTGCGCGTCGTCACCTTCCAGCCCTCCGAGCTGGCGAAGTTCGTCCTCGTGGCCTACGCCGCCTACGCGATCGACCGGCGGGGCGAGAACCCGCGCAACGGGTGGAAGGTCTTCGTTCCGATGCTCGCGGTGATGGGGGGGTACGTCGCCCTGATCCTCAAGGAGCCGGATTTCGGGATGGCGGTCGTGATCGGCGCCTCGTTCGTCGGCCTCCTGTTCATCGCCGGGCTCCCGTGGCGCCTGCTGGCCGGCCTCGCCTGCGCCGGGGGGCTGGGGGCCGTCGCCCTCATCGTCTCCAAGCCGTACCGCCTCGCGCGCCTGAACGCGTTCCTCGATCCGTTCTCCCAGGCCCAGGCGGCCGGCTACCAGGTCGTCCAGTCGCTGATCGCCTTCTCCAACGGCGGACTCCTGGGCACCGGGATCGGGGCGGGGAAGCAGAAGCTCTTCTACCTGCCGGAGATGCACACGGACTACATCTTCTCGGTCATCGGCGAGGAGACCGGATTCGCCGGCGTGGTCGCCGTCGGGGCGTGCTTCCTGACCCTGGTGTGGGTCGGCTTCCGGATCGCGCACCGCGCGCGGGACCCCTTCGGGAAGTACCTCGCCATGGGACTGTCCGTCGTCGTCGGCGTGCAGGCGCTCGCGAACATGATGGTGGGCCTCAAGATGCTCCCCCCCAAGGGGATGGTCCTGCCGTTCCTGAGCTACGGGGGGAGTTCCCTCGTCCTCCACCTGGCGGCGGTCGGGGTCCTCGTCAACATCTCGATGAAAGGAGCGGACGCGCTTGTCTCCGAGCCTGATGATCGCGGGCGGCGGAACCGGCGGCCACGTGTTTCCGGGGATCGCGCTTGCTGAGGCGTTCCTCGCGGCGTGCCCCGGAGGCGCCGTGTCCTTCGTGGGGACCGAGAGCGGCCTCGAGGCCCGGGCGGTCCCGGCCCGCGGCTTCCCGATCGACTTCGTCCCCTCGGGGCAGGTGCGCGGCAAGGGGGCCGGGGCGCTCCGCGGGATGGCGCGGATGACGCGGGGATTCGGCGTCGCGTTCTCGGTCCTGCGGCGGCGCAGGCCCGACGCGGTCTTCGGCGTCGGCGGGTACGCCTCGGTGCCCGTGGCTCTCGCGGCGGCCCTCTCGGGGATTCCGCTGTTCCTCCAGGAGCAGAATGCCGTGCCCGGGCGCGCGAACCGGCTTCTGGGGCGGGCGGCCCGCCGCGTGTTCGCGGGGTTCGCCGGGGCCGTGCCGTTCTTCCCGGCCGGCCGCGCGGTCGCCACGGGGAACCCGGTGCGCCGGGACATCGTCGCCGCGGCGCTGGCGACCCGGGGCGTGCGGGAGGCGGGCGCCCCGTTCACGGTCTTCGCGATGGGGGGATCGCAGGGAGCCCGGTCGATCAACGGGCTCGTTCTCGGAATGGCCCGCGCCGTCCGGAAGGAGGGCCGGCGGATGCGCTTCATCCTCCAGACCGGCGGCGCGGAGTTTCCGGCGGTCGAGGCGGCGGTCCGGGCGGAGGCGCTCCCGGTGGAGCCGTTCGCCTTCTCCGACCGGATCTGGGAGGTGTTTCCCCGGGCCGACGCGGTCCTGATGCGGGCCGGGGCCCTCTCGGTGGCGGAGGCGGCGCTCTTCGGCCGGCCGTGCGTCCTCGTGCCGTACCCGTTCGCCGCCGACCGGCACCAGGAGAAGAATGCGGAGGAGTTCTGCGCGGGGGGCGGCGGCGTCTGGATGCGGCAGGAGGAGGCGACGGGCGAGAAGGTGCTGCGGGTCTTCGCGTCCTGGGCGGAGGACCCGTCCCGGCTCGCGGCCGCCTCGGCGGCGGCCGCCGCGTTCGGCCGCCCCGGCGCCGCCGACGAGATCGTCCGCTCGGCCCTGCGGGAGGCGGGAATCGGGAAGGGGGAGGCGCGTGTATAGGAAGGGCCTTCGCATCCACTTCGTCGGCATCGGCGGCATCGGGATGAGCGGCATCGCCGAGCTGCTCCTCAACCTCGGCTACCGCGTGACCGGGTCCGACCTGCGCCGCTCCGACACGACCGACCGCCTCGCGGGCCTCGGGGCGGAGATCCGGACCGGGCACGCCGCGGAGAACGTGCCGGACGACGGCCACGTGGTCGTCGTGTCGTCCGCCGTGCGGCCGGACAACCCGGAGGTGGTCGAGGCGCACCGCCGCAAGATCCCGGTCATCCCGCGGGCCGAGATGCTCGCGGAGCTGATGCGGATGAAGTACGGCATCGTGATCGCCGGGACGCACGGGAAGACGACCACGACCTCGATGGTGGCCACGATCCTCGCGACGGCCGGGTGGGACCCGACCGCGGTGGTCGGGGGCAAGCTCAACAGCCTGGGGTCCAACGCGAAGCTCGGCCGCGGCGATTTCCTCGTGGCGGAGGCCGACGAGAGCGACGGGTCGTTCCTCAAGCTCTCGCCGACGGTCGCCGTGGTCACGAACATCGACCCCGAGCACCTCGATTTCTATTCGGGGATCGGGCAGATCAAGGAGACGTTCCTCCACTTCGTCAACAAGGTGCCCTTCTACGGGTTCGCCGTGCTGTGCGTGGACCACCCGAACGTGCAGGAGCTCATCCCCTCCGTCGAGAAGACGGTGGTGACCTACGGCTTCTCCCACCAGGCCGACTACCGGGCGGGCGAGGTCGTCGCGGAAGGGATGGCGAGCCGGTTCATCCTGGTCCGCCGCGACGAGCGGCTCGGCGAGGTGGTGCTGCGGGCCCCCGGCCGGCACAACGTGAGCAACGCCGTGGCGGCCGCGGCCGTGGCGGCGGAGCTCGGCATCCCGTTCGAGCGGATCCGCGAGGGGCTGGCGGACTACCGGGGCGTGCACCGGCGGTTCCAGGTCAAGGGGGAGCGCGGCGGCGTGACCGTGGTCGACGACTACGGCCATCACCCGGCCGAGATCCGGGCCACCCTCGAGGCGGCCCGCGACGTGTGGCCGGGGCGGCGGCTCGCCGTCGGCTTCCAGCCGCACCGGTACACCCGGACGCACGCGCTGTTCCGCGAATTCGTCTCGGCGTTCCACGACGCGGACCTGCTGTTCGTCTTCGACGTGTACCCCGCCGGGGAGGAGCCGATTCCCGGCGCGTCGGGCGAGCGCCTGTGCGCCGCCATCAGGGACCACGGGCACAAGGCGGTTCATTACGCGGGCAAGGCGGGGGACGCGGCCGGCGAGGTCGTGCCCCGCCTCCGCCCTGGCGACATCTTCCTGACCATGGGGGCCGGCGATGTCTGGAAACTGGGAGAGAGCGTCCTGTCCGGCTGACGGCCGGACGGCGGAGAGGCGGGCTGCCGCTGCGATGGCAAGGATCGAAGAGGCGTTCGGCGCCAGGATGCGCGAGTTCACGACGGTGGGCATCGGGGGGCCCGCGGAGCGGATGGTGTTCCCGCACGGGGTCCGCGAGATCCAGGAGATCCTCGCGGCGGAGCTTGCGGCGGGCCGCGAGGTGCGGGCCCTCGGAGCCGGAAGCAACCTTCTCGTGTCGGACGGCGGGGTGCGGGGCACGGTGATCTGCCTGAAGAAGCACATGGGGAACATTCTCTTCTCGGGGGGCGGGGCGGTCGTGGCGGACGGGGGGACGATGCTGCCGCGCTTCGCCGTCCTGTGCGCCCTGTCGGGCCTCTCGGGGGCCGAGCAGCTGGGCGGGATCCCCGGGACGGTGGGGGGCGCGCTGTCGATGAACGCGGGCGCGTACGGCAGGTCGATCGGGGACCTCGTCGAGTGGGTGGAGGTCGCGGATTTCGAGGGGGGCATCCGCCGCGTGACGGCCCGCGAGATCCGCTTCGGCTACCGCGCGGCCGCCTTGCCCGTGGCGGGGATCGTCGTCCGCGCGGCCTTTCGCCTGCGCCCCGCGGCGCCGGACGACGTCTTCGCCCTCATGAAGACGCTGAACGAGAAGCGCCGGGCCGCGCAGCCCTGGGGCGAGCGCACGTTCGGCTCCACCTTCCGCAATCCGCCCGGGGACGAAAAGGCGGCCGCCCTCCTCGAGAGGGCCGGGATGAAGGGTGCCCGCGAGGGGGATGCGTTCTATTCGGAGAAACACGCGAACTTCATCGTGAACCGGGGTCGGGCCACCGCGGCCGACGTGGTCGCGCTCATCGCGCGGGGGCGCGAGGCGGTGCGGTCGCTCGCGGGGATCGAGCTCGTGCAGGAGGTCAAGATGTGGGGGGCGATCGATGGGTGAGAGAGGGCGGTTCCGGGGCAAGGCGGTCGGCGTGTTCCTCGGGGGGGAGTCGTCCGAGCGCGAGGTGTCGCTGCGCACCGGCGCGGCGGCGGTCCAGGCATTGCGCAGGAAGGGGTATGACGTCCGGGAGATCGACATCCGCGGGGACTGGCTCGAGGCGATTCGCGGCTCCGGGGTGGACGTGGCGTTCCTGGCCCTCCACGGGCGCTTCGGGGAGGACGGCTGCATCCAGGGGGCGCTGGAGCTCGCCCGGATCCCCTACACCGGGTCCGGCGTGGCCGCATCGGCCCTCTCCATGAGCAAGGTGCTGGCCAAGCGGGTCGTCGCCGCGGCAGGCGTTCCGTGCGCGGAGGACGCGGTGTACGAGGGGGCGGCGCTCGCCGACCCGGCCCCGCCCGGATTCGGGTTTCCCGCGGTCGTCAAGCCGGACCGGGAGGGGTCCACGGTGGGGGTCGGGATCGTCCGGGGGCCGGAAGACTGGCGCGGGGCGATGGCGGAGGCCGGCAGGTTCGATTCCCGCGTCCTCGTCGAGGCCTACATCCCGGGGCGGGAGATCACGGTCGGGATCGTGAACGGCCGGGTCCTGCCCGCCATCGAGATCGTGCCGAAATCCGGCTCCGGCTTCTACGACTACAGGTCGAAGTATACGGCCGGGCAGACCGAGTACGTGATCCCGGTGCCGATGGACCGCGACATCCTCGCGCGGGCGTCGGACTTCACGCGGCGCGCCGCCGCGGCCCTCTTCCTCAGGGGCGCGGCGCGGGTCGACTACCGGGTCGACCCGGCCGGCAACCTCTTCTTCCTCGAGGCGAACACGATTCCCGGGATGACGGAGACGAGCCTCCTCCCGAAAGCCGCCCGCTTCGACGGGACGGCGTTCGAGGAACTCGTGGAGGAGATCCTGGACGACGCGGGGCTGTCCAAGTAGATGATCGAGTACAAGGCCTACCACAAGAAGTCGCTCGGGAAGCCCAGGCGGGGCCGCGCGGTCCGCCGGAAGGGACGGGAGAAGGGCGCCCGCGGCGGGGAGGTCCGGCTGCGGCACGTGCTGCCGGTCGCCGCGGCCATCCTGGCGGTGGCGCTCGTCGGCGCGGCCGGGGCCGCCGTCTACTCGTGGCTCGGCCACTCACGCATCTTCTCGGTCCAGGTCATCGACGTCAACCCCTGCGACCACGTGAGCCGGGACGAGGTCGCGGGAATCCTGCACGGGGTTTCGCGCGGAAACATCTGGACGCTCTCGACGAGCGAGATCGGCCGCCTGCTCCTCGACCACCCGTACGTCCGGGAGGTGTCCGTCCGGAAGTCGTTCCCGGACAAGCTCGTCGTCCGCGTCCGGGAGCGGAAGCCGGTGGCGATGATCAACCTGGACTCGCTCTATTACGTGGACGAGCTGGGCGAGATCTTCAAGCGGCTGACCGCGTACGACCCGAAGGGGTACCCGATCGTGACGGGGTTCGCCCGCGCGGATCTCGCGGCGAAGGACCCGGTCTCGATGCGGAACCTGAAGCGGACGATCGATCTCCTGCAGTGCGCGGAATCCGGCGTGCTCCGGGAGAACATCTCCGAGGCCCATTTCGACGCGCAGGACGGTTTCAC
>JBLMWX010000027.1:0-3535 GCA_050257455.1 Gemmatimonadota bacterium
CCCCGGCAGCTCTCGCCGCCGGGGCCCCATTCCTTCATCGAACCCTCACGAGTTCGAAATTCTGATTTGGCTCCCCGAACGGTACCCTGTTCGAACTCGGGGATTGGTGTCTCCAACCGCCCCGCTGACAGGGAGTTTTCGGAGGACTAGACTCTTCTGCCATGCCTCTCCCTCCGAGAGCCAGCCGAGGAGGTGCTGAAGCACATCGCGTGAGGGGCAAGGCCCCGCTCACCTCGATCCCAGCGTGGCCGGCCCGATCTTCGGCTTCAGAATCTCCGAGAGGAGATCGGGCTTCGACTCGACCTGGAACGCCCGTACGAAGTCTCCGTGCTCGGCGATGATCTCGAACGGATCGGTCCCGCCTTTCCCCCCGCGCGACTCCTCGCTCAGATGCTCTGCGGTGTACATGCGGCTCCGGACCAATCGCAGCCTGGGTTCATTTCGTTTCGCTTGACGAGGTCCGCGTGATCAGAGAGCCGGTGAGGGGCAGCGAGCTTGTGAAAGGGCGGATGATCTCGACGGCTGACGTGCATTCGAGTCTTCGAACACCACGCGACCGCCGGTGGAAGGGGCGGCACCCGGCTCGGGCGTGCTCCCGTTACTTCAAGAGCACCATGCTTCGTGTCCGCACGAATCCGGGCGCCGTGAGCTGGTAGAAGTAGACCCCCGAGGCGACCCGGTGTCCCCGCGCGTCCCGCCCGTCCCACAGCGCCCTCTGCGCGCCTGCCGGGCGCTGGCCGTCGATCAGCGTCGCGACCAGCCGGCCCGCCGGATCGAAGACCCGAAGCCGTAGGTGCCCCGCCCGAGCGAGGGAGAAGCGGATGGTCGTGGCCGGATTGAAGGGGTTCGGAGCATTCTGCAGAAGCGTGTTGACCGGAGGCGGTGCGTTCTCGAACACGCCCGTCGGGAAGTCGCTCAACTCGGAGTTCATCGAGGCCTGGATCTCCGATTGGGATCGCGCCCTTCCCCAGAGGCGCACCTCGTCGGTCTGGCCCTCCAGGTACGCCTGGTCGGTGAAGGCGAAACTCCCCAGCCGGAACTCACCGCCGCCCACCACCGCGGAGATTCCGGGAGCGCTCACGGAGCCGCTGAGAACGCCGTCGATGTAGAGGATCAGGTTCGTCCCGTCGTACGTGGCGGCGTAGTGGTGGTAGAGCGTGTCCGGAACCGCCCCGGCCGCTCCCACCTGGGCCACGAAGCTCCCCTGGTCCACCACGGCGAAGAAGGGAACTCCCGTTTCGTTCACGGCCAGGGCCCAGGTCTCGACCGTGCTCCCGCTGTCCGCGGCCGCGATGATGCCGCCTCCCAGCGGGCTGTACGACCTGATTTTCGCCCAGCATTCGAACGTGAAGCCGCTCGGCGTGAGGTCGAAGTCGTGCGTCGCCGGGCAGGAGAGGTAGGTGTCGTGGCTCGCGTCCCGATTCGCCGCCAGCCCGAGCCGCCCGGCCGTGTAGGAGATCGCCCCCGTGGGTGTCAGGTGGTTTCCGCGCGCGGCGTCCGACCCGTCCCCGTTCAGCTCCCAGTACCCGAGGAGCCCACGGCGCACGTGGATCACGGTGCCCGCGTTCCCGACCAGTTGGTTCTTCGCGTAGAAGGTCACGCCGTAGTCGCCGCTGTCGCCCGCGGCCGGTGTCCAGGTGAAGGTCCCGGACGTGTTCCCCGGCCCCGCGGTGAAGGCCGCGTCGCCCGATTGCGGGAAGCTGGACAGATCGGCCGTGAGCGAGTCGATCGGGTCGCCGTTCGGATCGGCCGCCGAGACCAGGATCGTGATCTGCTCCCCCGGTTCCACGGCCCCGGAGGCGGGGGCGGCAACGTAGGGCTGGACGTCCGAGGTGAAGGTGCCGCTGTTGTCCGCGGGAAGTGCATCCCCCGACGCGATGAGGGAGTCGGTGTTGCTCGCGGTGACGTCCACGACGAGCGTCTGCCCCACGTACGCGTCCGCCGTGTTCAGTGCGCTGATGATCGGACCCTTCATGGCCATGGCGGGAGCACGCGCGACTCGGACGGACCTGGCGGGTACCGCGGCCGCGCCACCCGAGCTGACGGTAATCGTGGTGGAGGTCTCGGAGCTGTCCCCGTCCGCGCTGTAGGCCTTGAAGGTGAGGACGTACGACCCGACGTCGGCGGGGCCCGGAGTCCAGACGAAGCTCCCCCTGGCGCTGGTCCCCGCCGGCTCCACGTGAACGAGGGTGGTGTAGGACCCGAGCGCCGAATTCGACGCGGTGAAGGTGACCGGCCATACGCCCGCTTCACCGGTCTTGAGGGGCCAGGTGAAGATCCCGGTGATGCACGGGCTGGGCGGGGTCGTGACGAACGACGCGGCGTTCCCCGCCGGGAGCGCGGAGAGGTCGGCGGATAGCGAAGGGGCCCCTCCACCGTCCGGATCCTGGGCGGCCACGCTGAAGGTGATCGTCCCCCCTTCCTCCCCTCCTGACTGCGCGGGGCCCGAGACCACCGGCGCGGCGTCCGTAACGCCGGGCCCTCCGCGGTTGAGGAGGATCTCGACCTCGTCCAGATCGCGCACGGTGGCCGCCGCATCGAGGCGGCCGTCTCCGTCCAGGTCGCCGAGGGCGAACGAGGTGGGAACCTTGTCCATGCCGTAGCCCATCGGGAAATCGGAGAGCGTCCCGTCGCCGTTTCCCCGGAAGAGCCAGAGCGCCCCCGGCCCCTGGTCCAGCGCGAGCACGTCCTGCTTCCCGTCGCCGTCCACGTCGGCGATCCGGACCCGCTGGACGCGGTTGGGCGTGGAATAACCGACGTCGCCGTACGGCGTCGCCGCGCCGAACGTGCCGTCTCCGGCTCCGATCAGCACGAACACCTGGCCGCTTCCGACGACTCCCACGGCGAGGTCGGGCTTTCCGTCCCCGTTCAGGTCCCCCACCGCGAGGGAAATGGGCCCGCCGGGGACGGAGGCGGTGGCATAGGTCGGGAACGTGCCGGTGTTGATGCTGGATCCGAGTCGCACCGAGATCGTGGAGGAGTTCTCGTCCGCCGTCAGGAGGTCGAGATTGCCGTCCAGGTTGAGATCTGCGACGGCGACCTGACGCGGGCAACCGCCCATGGTGTACGTGTCGGGCGGCCCACCGGGGAATCCGCCGGATCCGTCGCCGAAGAGCGCGCCCACGAGCCCGGTCCCGGAGCAGCCTGCGTCGTCAGCGACCGCCACGTCCAGGTAGGGGATCGCGATGTCAGGAGGGGGGATGTAGAGATTTTCGATCGCGAGGGAGACGGGGGAGTCCCCGCCGGTCGCGAAGTGGCCTTCGAACCGGAACCCGCCATGGCCGTTCCCCAGCCAGGTGTCGAGACCGCCGAATCCCGACTGGCGCGTCGCGACGGCCAGGTCCTGGTGCCCGTCCCGGTCCAGGTCACCGACCACGATGGCGCTGCAGGAGGCGAAGGTGCTCGTGTCCTGCTCCTGCGTGACGAAGATGCCGCCTCCGGTGTTCCGGAGGATCCGCACCCGGTACGCCCCGCTCGAGTCCGCCACCGCGAGGTCCCGGAGCCCGTCGCCGTCGAAGTCCCCGATCGCCACGTC
>JBLMWX010000028.1:0-2936 GCA_050257455.1 Gemmatimonadota bacterium
CCGCGGGGGACGCCCCTGGCGCAGCCGGGACGTTTGACCCCGGAGAAGGTCGAGCGCTGGCGCCGGATGTCCCCCGAGGAACGGGAGCACATCCGCGAGCGGTACCGGCGGTGGAAGGATCTTCCGCCCGAGCGCCGGGAGCGCATCCTGGAGCGGTC
Organism: Gemmatimonadota bacterium; assembly: GCA_050257455.1. GTDB lineage: Bacteria > Desulfobacterota > Deferrimicrobia > Deferrimicrobiales > Deferrimicrobiaceae > JBLMWX01. Next base: position 159 of record JBLMWX010000028.1, read on the forward strand.
CCGGAGATGGCGGGAGCTCCCCGAGAGCGAGCGCCGGTACCTGCGGGAGCGCCGCGAGATGTACCGGAACGCCTGGCCGGACGAGAAGCGCGTGATCGAGGGCTTCTTCGCCCGGATGCGGCAGCTGCCGCCCGAGCGGCGCCGCGCGCTGAAGCGGCGGATCGCCGAGTGGCGCGATCTCCCGGCGCCGGAGCGCGACGAGCGGCTGGCGGGCTGGCCGTACTACAGCCGCCTGGGGCCGGAGGAGCGAAGGATCATCCGCCGGTTCCTCTTTTCCGAGCCGGTGCCGGGCCCGCCGCGCCGTGACTGACCCCGCCGCGCGCGAGAGGTGGATGCGGGCGGCCCTGGCCGAAGCGGCGAAGGCCGCGGTCGCCGGCGAGGTTCCGGTCGGCGCGGTCGTCGCGGGGCCCGACGGCGCGATCATCGCGCGGGCCTACAACCGCCCGGTCTCCGCGAACGACCCGACCGCCCACGCGGAGATCCTCGCGCTGCGGAAAGCGGCGCGGGCGCTGTCGAACTACCGGCTGGCGGGCTGCCGGCTCGTCGTCACCCTCGAGCCGTGCGTCATGTGCGCCGGGGCCGCCGTCCACGCGCGGGTGGCGGAGATCGTCTACGGCGCGGCCGACCCCAAGGGCGGGGCTGTCCGGACCCTCTACCGGATCGCGTCCGACGACCGCCTCAACCACCGGCCCGACGTCATCTCCGGCGTCCTCGCCGCGGAGTGCGGCGAGCTGCTGACCGCCTTCTTCAAGGCGCGCCGCTGAAGAGTTCGGGAACGTTCCTGAACTTCCCCCGCGGGGTCAGAACAGCGGCGAGAAGATCCGGCAGGTGTCCTCCAGGAACCGGGCGACGCGGCCGCGCCGCGCGAATTCGGCCGGGAGGATCTCCCGGGAATTGGCGAAATCCTCCTCGAACACCTCCTCCAGCGCCGCGATGTCCCGCCGCTCGTACAGGAACACGCCGAGCTCGAAGTTCAGGAAGAAGCTGCGGATGTCCACGTTCGACGAGCCCACGACGCCGACGGCGTCGTCGATGACGAGAACCTTGGAGTGGAGGTGGGTGGGGCGATACTGGTAGATCCGGACCCCCGTCGCCATGAGGTCGTCGAAGTAGGAACGGCCCGCCAGCGCCACCATCCGGAGATCGGACGCCTGCGGGACGATCAGGCGCACGTCGACGCCGCGAAGCGCCGCGTTGTCGAGCGCCGTCCCGATGGCGTCGTCGGGGACGAAATACGGCGTGGCGATCCAGATCCGGCGACGGGCGGACGTGAGCGCCGCGAACACCCCGCGGTAGATCGGCCGCATCGCCCGGTCCGGGCCCGACGCGATCACCTGGACGGCCCCCTCCCCCTCCCCGCCCGGCGCGCGGGGGGGGAGCGAGGGAAAGAAGTGTCCCGCCGGCCCGGCTTCGTCGGTGGCGAAGGCCCAGTCGTCCAGGAACAGGACCTGGAGGTCCCGGACGGCCGTCCCCTTGATCACGACCGCGCTGTCCCGCCACCGGCCCGGCTCCGCGCGGGGCCCCATGTACCTTCTGCCGATGTTCATTCCGCCCGTGAAGGCGGCGAGCCCGTCCGCGATGAGAAGCTTGCGGTGGTTGCGCAGGTGGGCCGACCACTTCCGCTGGAAGGCGACCGCGGGAAGGAACGCGGCGACTTCGCCGCCCGCGCGCCGCAGGGGCCGGACGATGCCGCGCAGGGCCCGCCACGAGCCGAGGGCGTCGAGCAGGAGCCGGACCCGGACGCCCGCCCGGGCCCGGGCCGCGAGGGCGTGGATGAAGCGCTTCCCGATCACGTCGACGTCGACGATGAAGAACTGGGCGTGGATGTGGTCGCGTGCCTCCTCGATCAGGCCGAGAGCGCGGCGGTACGCGTCTTCGCCGTTCCGGACGATGGACACGCGGTTCCCGGCGACGGGCGGCGGCGCCCCCGCGTTCGCGAGGACCCGCCCGCAGTCGGAGGCGACCGGCCCGGGCAGCTCCTCGGGGCGGAGCCGGTTCTCCACGGAGCTCTTGGCCGCCCCCACCGACTCGATCTTGGCGCGGATGTGGCGGCGGATCCTTCGCCCTCCCACGAGGTAGTAGACGGGAACGCCGACGACGGGCAGCAGCGCGATGGCGAGAACCCACGCGACCGTGGCCGACGGGTGGCGTCGCTCGAGGATGATCCGCGGGATGAGGACGAAGGCGACGACGTAGCCCGCCGTGGAGAGAACGAGCGCGGCAATCCTCCAGCCGTCGTGCACGGTGCGCCTCCGGGGCTGCCTCGGGAACGTCCCTGTTGCTGCGACTGCGTTTCCGATATAATAGCCGTCTTCCGCGCGGAGGGGTACCGAAGTGGCCGTAACGGGGTCGACTCGAAATCGACTTGGCGGTGCGAGCCGCCACGTGGGTTCGAATCCCACCCCCTCCGCCAAACGTGAGTTTCACGTTGCGTTTGGACTCCGTGTTGCGTGGGATTCGAACCCGAGCCCGCGCCGACCAATGAGGGAGGAGAAGCGCGAGCGAGGCGAGCGCGGCAGCGGGCGAGGAGGCCGCGGAGGCGATGGCGTGGACCGCCAAGCCGGAGCGGTCGAATCCCACCCCCTCCGCTCAGCAAGACAGTGGTGGAGGTGGGGTGGGTTCGGCTGATGTTCTTGGCGGTCGAATCCCACCCCCTCCGCGCATGATATCTTGAAGTGGTAGGGATTCGGGTCGAGCAAGCCGATCTCGCCGGAGGCGACCCCCCGGGGACGCGCCGGCGGCCCGAGGGGCACGGCATAGCGCCGGGCGAGAACGGCC
>JBLMWX010000029.1:0-8127 GCA_050257455.1 Gemmatimonadota bacterium
CGCGGCCGCCGCATTCGTCGAGGGGCGGATCCTCGGCCGGGACGGAAAGGCCCGCCGGGGCGTCTACGCGGCGCTCTACGACAACCCGGAACTTCTCAACCGGCCCGTCTTCCTTTCGGACGTGACGGGGAGCGACGGGCGGTACCGGCTCCCGGTGCCCGTCCCCGGCACCTACTACCTCGGGGCCCGCGACGGCTACGGGGGCTCCCCGGCCCCGGGCGACCTGTACGGTCGGTACGAGGGGAGTCCCGACCACTCGGTGACCGTGCGCGACGGGGACCGCCTGACGGGCGTCGACATCGTCGTCGAAGAGGTCAGGTAGGGTGGGGGCAGGGCTTTTCCTGGCGGCCGCGGGGGTCCTCGCCTTCGAGGTCCTCCTGACCCGCGTCTTCTCCGTCCTGATGTGGTACCACTTCGCCTCGATGGCGATCGCGATCGCGATGTTCGGCCTGTCCGTGGGCGGCCTCCTTCCGTACCTCCTTCGCAGGCGGGGCGAGTGGCCCCCCTTCGCCAGGGCGTGGCTGTGCGGCGCCTCGCTCGTCTTCGCGGCGGCGCCGTACGCCGTCCTCCTCGCGTTCGCGCGGTATCCCCTCTGGGCCGGCCGCCTCCTCGCCGTGTTCCACCAGCCGTATTTCGAGCCGTTCCGGACGGCCGGGGGACGCGTGCCGCCGGCCGGCGACGCCGTCCAGATCGGGCTGCTCCTCATCCTGTTCTCCCTCCCGTTCGTCGGCGCCGGGGCCGTCTTCGCGATGGCGTTCTCGGAGCGGGGGAGGGAAGGGAAGACGTACCTCGCGGTGATGGGCGGCTCGGCCGCGGGGGTCGTCGCGTACCTCGCGGCGATGCAGGGCGGCTCCGGTCCGGCGGCGTTCCCCTTCGTGGCCTCCCTCTTCGCGTTCGCGGCGGCGGCGTTCGCCGCCGCCGCCGGCGATCCGGGGCGGAAGCGCGGAAAGTCGGCCGCGTGGCTGTTCGTCGGTGTTGCCGCCGCCCTCGTCGTCGCGGGCGCGGCCGAGATCCGGACGGGCGCGGCCGAGATCCGGTTCGTCCGCGGACGGTACGAGCCGGACCTGCTCTGGACGCGGTGGGACGCCAACTCGCGGGTCGCCGTCTACCCGGTATCCGCCGAGGAAGCGGCCCGGTCGTGGGGGTTGAGCCCCGCTTACGCCGGCCCCGTCCCGCCCCAGCTCGGCATGGTCGTCGACGACACCGGCTACACGGCCCTGTTCGGGGTCGGGCGGGACCCGGCGTCGCTCGCCGCGTTCCGCCACAACGTCGCGTCCGCCGCGTACCGGGTCCGGGAACGCGGCGCGGCCCTGGCCATCGGCCCCGGGGGAGGCAAGGACATCCTGTGCGCTCTCTCCCCCGGCGGCTTCGCCGTCACCGCCGTGGAGGTGAACCCGCTCGTCGTCCGCGCCGCCGAGCGGGAGTTCGGCGAGTTCACGGGGCGCCCCTACGCGATGCCGGGCGTGCGCGAGGTCGTGGCCGAGGGGCGCAATTTCGTCGCCGGGGACCCGTCGCGCTACGACGTGATCCAGCTGACGCAGGTCTTCGGGCGCATTCCCCCCTCGGCGGGGGCTTTCACGATGACGGAGGACCACCTCTACACCGTCGAGGCGTTCCGCGAGTTCCTCTCGCGCCTGTCGGACGACGGGATCCTGACCGTCACGCGGTTCGCCTACGAGCGCCGCGTCTGGCGGATCCTCGCGATCGCGCGCGAGGCGCTGCGCGCGGCGGGGGAGCGCGACGCCTCCCGGCACGTCGTCGTGATCCGCGACCGGGGACTCGTGAACATCCTCGTCCGGCGCACCGCCTGGCCCGCGGGGGAACTGGACGCGGTGCGGCGCTTCGCCGGAGAGATGGGGTTCGAGGTCCCCGTGGCGCCGGACGCGCAGGCCGGGGGGCTGCCGGGGCGGATCCTCGCGGGAACGGAGCCCGTGGAGGCCGGCCCCTTCGACTGGTCCGCGCCCACCGACGACCGCCCGTTCTTTTATTACACCCTTTCTCCCCGGTGGTTTCTCGCGGCGTCGCCGCCCTCCGGCGGCGAGTTCGAGGACAGGGCCGTCACGATGATGCGCGGGTTCCTGCTGAGCGCCGCCGTCCTCTGCGCCGCCTTTCTCCTGCTGCCCGCGGGCGTGCTGTCGCGCGGCGACCCGGACCGCCCGTCGGTCGGCGCGAGCCTGTACATGTTCCTCGTCGGGATCGCCTACGTCGCGTGGGAGATCGTGATGATCCGGAAGCTGACTCTCCTGTTCGGGACCCCCGTGGTCTCCTTCGCGGCCGGGCTCACGATGATCCTCGCGTTCTCGGCCCTCGGCGGATACCTCGCAGGGCGGGAGGGGGCCTCCCCGGCCGGCGGCGGCCTCGTCGTGGCGGCCGCGCTCGTCTCGGGGTATCTTTTCGTTATGGACGGGATGATCGGATCGCTGGCGGGGGCTCCTTCCGCCCTGCGCTGGACCGCCGCCGCGGCGTACCTGCTCCCGCCGGGGATCCTCATGGGGAGGTTCTTTCCCCTGGGCCTCAAGGCGTTCGGCAAGCCCGGGGGCGGCCCGGTCCCGTTCTACTTCGCCGCGAACGGCGCCGCCTCGGTGCTGGGCGCGGCGCTCTCGCAGGCGATGGCCATGAACCTGGGATACCGGGTGACGACCGGTTTCGGGGCGCTGCTCTATATCGCCTGCGCGCTCGTGGTCGTCCGCGCGGGGAAAGGGCCGTGAGAGCGCGGCCTCGCCCTGCGGCTTCTTCGGCGCTCGCCCTTGCCGCCGCGATGGCGCTCGCATCCGTCAACCCCGCCTGCGCGCCGCGCCCCGGGACCGTGCAGGGAACGGCGGCGATCGCGGGCGTACCCGCGGGGGGCGCCGAGATCCAGGTCTTCGTCAAGGCCGGGGAGGAGCGGTCGGGGGAGCCGTTCGCGTCGGCGGGGGCCGGCGCGGACGGCGCGTTCCGCATCGCGCTTCCCCCCGGGACGTATTACCTGGTTGCGCGCAGGACCGTTGCGGAGGAGGGACGCAGCCGGACGTACAAGGGGGAGTATCCCGGCAACCCGGTGGTCGTGTCGCCCGGAGGGCGCGTCGCCGGGATCGACATCCCGCTCGCCGAGATGTCGTCGGGGGGATTCGCGCCGCGCGCGGGGACGGGCGTGACGGGGCGGGTGACCTCGAAGGGAAAGGCGGCCGGGGACGCGTTCGTGTACGCGTACCCCGCGGGGGCGCGAACGGTCCGGGGGCCGTCGTACGCGGCGTTCGCCAGGACCGACGGCGCCGGCCGGTTCCGCCTGGCGCTGCGCGAGGGATCGTTCCGGATCGTCGCGAGGCGCAAAGGCGGCGCCGACGAGACCGGCGCGATGGGCCCGGAAGGGGAATCCGGAGGCGACGCGGGCAGGCCCGTGACGCTCGCCGCCGGCGAGACGGCGGACATCGGGGAGATCGCGCTCCACGCGCCGCGCGAGAAGGCCCGCCGCCTCCGGGCCGTCTCCGGCGGCCAGGAGAGCGCCGCCGCCGAGATCCGCGGCACCGTCGCGCGGGAGGATGGGGCCCCCGGGAAGGGCGTGCACGTGATGGCGTACGCGGACCGGCGGATGATCGGCCGCCCCTACGCGATCTCCGGCCCCACGGGCGGGGACGGGACATTCGTCCTGTCGCTGCCGCGGCCGGGGACGTTCTACCTCGGGGCCCGCAGCGGGCGGGGAGGGCCGTTGGCCCCCGGGGAGTGGGTCGGGACGTACGACGGGACCGCGGATCACGCCGTGACCGTCCGGAACGGCGAGCGGCGGGAGGGCGTGCGGATCGTGGTGGTCGAGAAGTGGTGACGGGGCGCGTCACGGGAACGGGGCGCGCCGCCGGCCGGGGCAACGCCGCGCGCCGCGCCGCGGCCGGGCCGCTGCTTGCCGTGCTGCTCGTCGTCGCGGGAAGCGCTCCCGCGGCCACGGCGGCGGAGCGGGAGATCTCGGGCAGCCGCACGTTCCCGGGCGACGTCGTCGTGCCGAAGGGGGAGACGTGGACGGTGCGGGCGGGGACGACGATCCGGTGCCGCGGCGGCAGGTGGACGGTCCGCGGGCGCCTCGTCGTGGAGGGGACGGCCGGCGAGCCGGTCCGCATCGCCGGCGACGAGGCGTTCGAGGGGATCGATTTCCGCGGCTCGGACGGGTCGGTCGTCGCGTACGCCGTGATCGAGGGGGGCAGCCGCGGCGCGCAGTTGACGAGCGCGTCCGCGGAGTTCCGCGGGGTCCGGTGGTCCCGCAACGGCATCGGGCTCGACGTCGGCCAGCACGCGAGAGCCCGCGTGACCGGGTGCGTCTTCGAGTCCCCGGCGCGCGTGGGGCTCCTCGTGAGAAGGGGAGGGGCCGCCGAGGTGGCGGAGAGCCGTTTCGAGGGGGCCGGGAAGGCCGGGATGTACGTCCTGGGCGCCGGGGACGTCTCCGTCAGGGATTGCGCGTTCGAGAAGAACACGGTGGGATTCCAGGCCGCGATGTTCGGGGCGCGGGGCGACGTCGCGCGGAGCGCGTTCCGGGGGAACGGCACGGGGCTGCTCGTCGAGAAGATGGCCGCGCCCTCGGTGTCCGGCTGCGACATCTCCGGGAACCGGGTGGGACTCGGGTTCTCCCGGCGGGCGGAGGGCGAGGTCGTCAAAAGCCGGATCGCGGACAACGGCGACGGCGTCGTCGTCGAGTTCTCGTCGTATCCCGTCTTCCGCGGAAACGCGTTCCGCGGGAACCGGGAGGCGGCGGTCCGCCTGCGGCACCAGTCGGCCGAGTGGGAGGAGGAGGCCGGCGACGCCGGGCGGGACGTCCCGGCGGGGGCCGGCGGGGCGCCGTTCGGCGCGGCGCCCGGGGGTCGCCGCGACTTCGCGCCGGGCGGGCCGGACTCGCCGGCGGGCAGGCCGCCGGAAAAGCGGACGCCGCGAGACGGGACCGTCGACTTCCGCGGAAACGACTGGGGCGTGGCGGCCGACGTTCTCGCGGCCGGCGGGCCGGTGCCGGGAATCCACGACGGAACCGTCGAGCCGACCTTCGAGTACAAGGGGAAGCGATACCGGATGGACCGGGTTCTTCTGCGGTGACCGCGAAGAGGGGGGACGGCATGTTCGGTCCGCGAACGTTCCTGCTCCTGGCGACGGCGGCCGCGGCGGCGCTTGCCGCGGCGCCCCCGTGCGGGGCCGGCGATTTCACCGGGGTCCGCGGGCGCGTCGCGCTGAAAGGGGAAGTCGTCCCGGGAGTCGCCGTGCTCGCGTTCCGCGACATCGAGGCGGGGCTGTCGAGCGTCCCGGTCGCGCGGTCCGCGGGCACGGCCGCGGACGGGACCTACGCGCTGGAGCTTCCCGCGGGAAGCTACTTCCTCGTCGCGGCGAAGACGGACGCCCCGTCGCTCGCCGAAGTGCGCCCGGGCGACCTGTTCTGCTACTACGGCGGCAACCCCGTCCGGGTGGAGCCGGGCCGGGCGGCCAACGTGGGGTTCAACCTCGTCCGCGTCGCTCCCGATCCGGGGCCGGAGCCGCCGGCAGGCGTCAGCGGGATCGTCCTCGACGAGAACGGGCAGCCGCTTCCCGGCGCGGCCGTCTATTTCTACAAGAGCCCCGCGGACGGGTTCAAGGGCGTGCCCGGGTTCTTTGCCCGCGCCGGAGACGACGGGAGGTTCCGCGCGCGCATCCGCAAGGGGACGTTCTTCGCCGTCGCGCGCCGCAGGAAGAGCGGGGACCTCTTCGGCCCGACCGAGATCGGGGATTACTTCGGCTACTACGTCCGCAACCCGATCGTCCTCGGCGAGGGCGAATCGCGCGGCGTGCGGATCGACGCGGTGCGCCGCCTCGGCATGCTCGAGGCGTTCGAGGGGATCCCGGCGGCCGCGCGCGGGATCGCGGTACGCGCGGTCGTGACCGACGCCGCGGGCAACCCCGTCCCGGGGGTGCGGCTCCTCGCCTACCGGACTGCGGAGATGGCGGGCCACCCCGCGCAGGTCTCCGGGAAGAGCGGCCCGGACGGGGTCGCGGAGGTCGTCGTTCCGGAGGCGGGGACGTACTACCTCCTCGCGCGGGAAAAGCTCGGGGGCCCTGCGGAGGGCGAGTGGTACGGCCGGCTCGGCGGCGAGGCGGGAGCGCCCTTGACGATCGGGGAGGGGGGCCCGCCCGCCCCGGTGCGGATCGTCGTGGAGCGGAAATGAGGCCGGGGCCGCGTCTCCGCCGGGCGGCGCTTGCCGTCGCGATCTTCGCCGGGGTGTCTCTGGCGGGGTGCGCGGGGCTGCCGCGCGCCGCGCGGGAGCCCGTTCTGTCGGGCCGCGTGACGTTCCGCGGCGCCCCGGTCCCCGGCGCGTTGGTGACCCTGTACGACCGGTTCGCGCCTGGCGGGAAGCGGGCGTACCGGACCGCGGTGTGCGGCGAGGACGGCGGGTTTTCGACGCCGGTGGCCCCCGGGACTTACTTCGTCGAGGCGTCGGGGCGGTTCGAGGGGACGGACGTCTTCGCGTTTTCCGGGCAGAACCCCGTGGGCGTGGGGCGGGGCGACCGGTGGCTCGGGATGAAGGCCGTCGAGCGGGAAACGGCGGCGGCGACGCCTTCGGCCGCGCGCGGCACCGCGCTCGAAGGGGAGGTCGTCTTCGGAGGAAAGCCGGTCGAGGGGGCGTCGGTATACGTCTACGCCGGGCCGGAGGGTCTCTTCAAGGGAATGGGCGTCGCGATGAGCCCGCCGACCGGGCCCGACGGAACGTTCGCCGTCGACGGGCTCCCGGAGTCCGCGTACTACCTCGTCGCGCGCCGCCGCGGCGCGGGAGGCGCGACCGGCCCCCTGGAAAAGGGGGACCTTTACGGGTACTACCCGGGGAACCCGGTGTACGTCCGCGACGGGACGGTGACGCGCGTCATGATCGAGACGGTCGAGAAGGAGAAGGCGCTCTCGTACGCGGACGTGACGTCGGGAACCGAGACGGTGCTGCGCGGCCGCGTGGTGAACCGCGCGGGGGCGCCGCAGGCCGGCATCTACGCCTTCGTGTACGACGACCGCGTCTTCGGCCACCAGCGCCCCTACGCCCATTCGGGGCGCACCGGGCCGGACGGCGCCTGGGCGATCTACCTGGACCGGGGCGGCGTCTTCTACCTCGGGGCGCGGGAGAATTTCGGCAACTCCCCCCGGCCGGGCGAGCGTTTCGGGTTCTACGACGGGACGCCGGACCACGGGATCGACGTGGCGCCGGGAAAAGGCGCCGCGGACCTCACGATCGTCGTGGACCGGATCCTTCCGGAGGCGCGGTGAGGGGCCCGGGCGCACGGAGGGCGGCAACGGCCGCGCTTTGCGCGCTGCTTGCCGGCGGGTGCGCGGGATTCCCGGCGGCGCCGCCCGCCGCGGCGGGCAAGGCGGCTCTTCCCGTCCGCGGGATCCGGCAGGACGAGACGTGGCGCGGCGAGGTCCGCGTCCGCGGCTCGGTCGTGGTGCAGAAGGGGGCGACGCTGACGATCCTGGCGGGGACGGTCGTCCGGTTCGAAAGGATCGACGTCGACGGGGACGGGATCGGCGACTCCGAGCTCTACGTCGAGGGGGAGCTCGTCGCGGAAGGGACTCCGGACAGCCCGATCGTGTTCACGTCGGCGGAAGTAGATCCCGCGCCGCGCGACTGGAAGTACCTGTTCATCAACCTGAGCCCCCGCGCCGTCCTCGTCCATTGCGTGTCCGAATACGCGTTCTCCGGCGTCCAGATCCATTTCTCCCGGGCGTCGGTGTCCCGCTGCACGTTCCGGCGCAACGTCGACGGGCTCCGCTTCTCGACCGCGGAAGGGGAGTTCACGCGGAACGTGATGACCGGCAACGTCTACGGCGTCCGGTACGAGGAGCGGGGGTCGAAGGCGCTCCTCGCGCGAAACGACATCACCGGGAACAAGGTGGGGATCTTCTGCGTGACGGAGTCGCCGGGCCGGATCGTGATCCGCGAGAACCGCATCCACGGCAACGCGGACTACGACTTCAAGCTGGGAAACCGCCAGAGGACCGACATCCCCGCCCGGGAGAACTGGTGGGGGACGACGGACGCCGAGGCGATCCGGTCGAAGATCTTCGACCGGAGGATGGAGCCGGATCTCGGCACCGTCCTGTTCGAGCCGTTCCTCGCGGCCCCGCCGCCGGCGCCGGACGCGGAGGAACGGTGATGCGCCGCG
>JBLMWX010000030.1:0-3330 GCA_050257455.1 Gemmatimonadota bacterium
TGAGCGGGCTTGGAAGAAAACATCGCAATATCAATTGGATGAAGATTCATTTACCAGTTGGCACGTCTCATGCTAATGCCCTGCTGAGAGCACACGTCGAGAAGCGCGGACGGCATTGTTCCCGTCGGCTCAATCTAGTTCCCGGGGGCGCCCATGAAGAAGATCGAAGCCATCATCAAGCCGTTCAAGCTCGACGAGGTCAAGGAGGCCTTGAACGACATCGGGATCCAGGGCATCACGGTGTCCGAGGTCAAGGGCTTCGGCCGCCAGAAGGGCCACACCGAGCTCTATCGGGGCGCAGAATACGTGGTCGACTTCCTCCCCAAGATCAAGCTCGAGATCATCGTGCCGGACAACCTCGTGGCGCAGGTCGTGGAGACGGTCGAGAAGTCCGCGCGCACGGGGCGGATCGGCGACGGGAAGATCTTCGTCACCAACGTGGAAGAGGTGGTCCGCATCCGCACCGGAGAGCGCGGCTCCGACGCCATCTGATGCGCCGCGCCGGCGCCGACAACTCAAGGAGGCTCACATGACCCCGAAGGAAGTGCTGGAGTTCGCGAAGAGCAGCAAGATCGAGATGGTCGATCTCAAGTTCATGGACTTCGTGGGGACGTGGCAGCACTTCGCCGTCCCCATTTACGAGCTGAAGGACGACAGCTTCGAGGAGGGGTTCGGCTTCGACGGCTCGAGCATCCGCGGCTGGCAGCCGATCCACGCCTCCGACATGCTCGTCATCCCCGACGCCGACACCGCCATCGTCGACCCGTTCATCACCCGGCCCACACTGTCCCTCATCTGCAACATCGTGGACCCGATCACCAAGGAGAGCTACTCGCGCGACCCGCGCAACATCGCGCGGAAGGCCGAGGCGTACCTCAAGTCCACCGGGATCGCCGACCAGGCGTTCTTCGGGCCCGAGGCGGAGTTCTTCATCTTCGACGACATCCGCTTCGCCACCGCCGCCAACTACGGCTACTACTTCATCGACTCGAAGGAGGGGGTCTGGAACAGCGGCCGCGAGGAATCGCCGAACCTGGGATACAAGCCGCGGCACAAGGAAGGGTACTTCCCCGTCTCGCCCACGGATTCCCTCCACGACCTGCGCGACGAGATGGTGCGCGTGATGGAGTGCGTGGGGCTGAAGGTCGAAGCCCAGCACCACGAGGTCGCCACCGCCGGCCAGGCCGAGATCGACCTCCGGTTCGACACGCTCGTCCGGATCGCCGACGCCCTCCAGTGGTACAAGCACATCTGCAAGAACGTGGCGCGCCGGTTCGGCAAGACCGTCACCTTCATGCCGAAGCCGCTGTTCGCGGACAACGGGAGCGGGATGCACACCCACCAGTCGCTGTGGAAGGGCGGCAAGCCGCTGTTCGCGGGGGACGAGTACGGCGGGCTCTCGAAGGTGGCGCTCCACTACATCGGCGGGATCCTGAAGCACGCCCCGGCGATCTGCGCCTTCTCCAACCCGACGATGAATTCGTACAAGCGGCTGGTCCCCGGCTTCGAGGCGCCCGTCAACCTCGCCTACTCGAGCCGGAACCGCTCGGCCGCGGTCCGGATCCCGATGTACTCGCCGTCGCCGAAGGCCAAGCGGGCGGAGTTCCGCACGCCCGACCCGTCGTGCAACGGGTACATCGCGTTCGCCGCGATGCTCATGGCGGGGCTCGACGGCGTCCAGAACAAGATCAACCCGGGCGAGCCGCTCGACAAGGACATCTACGCCCTGTCCCCGGAGGAGCTCGCCGAGGTCCCGACCACGCCGGGGTCGCTCGAGGAGTCGCTCAAGGCGCTCTCCGCGGACCACGACTTCCTGCTCAAGGGGGACGTCTTCACGCCGGACGTGATCGAGAAGTGGATCGAGTACAAGATGGATGCGGAGGTCAACCCGGTCAAGATGCGCCCGACCCCGCACGAGTTCTTCCTGTATTTCGACTGCTGATCCCCCTCCTGGGAGATCGGCCGGCAAAGGGGGCCCCGTCGGGAGCCCCCTTTGCCGTTCCCTACCGGGCGCCCGCCTTTCCGGCCCGCCTGTAGAGGCCGACGAGCTCCGCCTTCCCGACGATGTGTCCCTTCATCGCCGCTTCCAGGCGCGCCTTCGTCGCCCCGGCGCCCGGGTCGACGGCCTTGTCGAGGGCGTAGAGCTTGAAGTAGTACCGGTGCCGGCCCGAGGGGGGGCACGGGCCGCCGTACCGGCGCTTCCCGAAATCGTTCGTCCCCTGGACGGCGCCCTCGGGGAGGACCCCCTCGCGGATCTCGCGGGCCTTCGGGTCGATCCCCCAGACCACCCAGTGGACCCACGTGCCGCGGGGGGCGTCCGGGTCGTCGACGATCAGGGCGAGCGACCTGGCTCCCGGCGGGACGTTCTCGATCGAGAGGGGCGGGCTGGCGTCCGCCCCGTCGCAGGTGTAGCGGGGCGGGATGTCCCCCCGGTCGGCGAACACGGGGCACGAGACCCGGAAATCGCCCGCCCGGCTCTCCGGGACGCCGGCGGCGGCCCAGGCGAGCAGGACTCCAAGGAGCGACATCGCCGCGGGGCCGGGCGTTCGGATCCTCATGGAGGCCCTCCTTCGGGTGAGCGGATGGTCGATTCTACCTCCGGGCGGGGGCCGAATTGCCTCTTTTTTTCCCGCCCCGTTGTCACTATGCTGGTGTCCATGCGCCCGATCGCGATCGTCCCCCTCGCCGCCGTGCTGCTGCTCGCCGCGCCGTGCTCCGCCGCGGGGCCGCCGCCTCCCGTCCCGGCCGCGGCCGACAACGCCGTCCCCGTCGCGGCCGACAACGCGGCCCCCGTCGCCGCCGACAACGCCGCCGTCCCGCGGGTGTCTCTCGTCGACGCCGTGCGCGCGTCGCTCGAACGGGGCCGGGAAACCCGAATGGCGGCGCAGGACGTGCGGATCGCCGAGGAGGGGCGCGCCCGGGCGGCCGCCCGGTACCTTCCCCGCGTCGCCGCGGGCGCCGACTACACGGCCCTCTCGGAGCCGCCGTCGGTCATCATCCTCGGCGGGACGGTCCAGACGATGGACCAGTACGTCACCCGGGCCCGGGTGCCGGCCGCGCAGACGATCTACGATTTCGGGAAGACGTCATCCCGGGTTTCCCAGGCCGCCGCGCGCCGCGACGCCGCGGAGGGGCAGGCCTCCGCGACGCGGGCCCGCGCCGCCATGGACGCGATCGCCGCGTTCCTGTCCGCGAAGCGCGCGGAGGAACTCACGATCGTGGCGGCGGAGTCGCTCGACACCGCCCGGGAGCACCGGAAGGTGGCGATCGACCGGTACGAGCTCGGCGTCGTGGCCCGCAACGACGTCCTGGCGGCCGACGTCCAGGTCG
>JBLMWX010000031.1:0-2766 GCA_050257455.1 Gemmatimonadota bacterium
CCCTCTTCCCTCGATGGAGATTCAAGATTCGGGCCGCCGTTCGGCCGGGGAAATTCCGGCTCACGGGCCATGACGAGTGGCCCCCGCGCGCGTGTGGAGTGATGGAGATCCTCCATCAATCTTGATGGCGAAACTCCATCAAACCCCGTAGACACAGGGGCAATTTGCCTCTGTCGAGTTGAGGCGGGACAAAACGGGACGGCGCCTGTCGACGCCGAGGGACGGCCCCGGATGGATCCCCGCCGTCGGTCCGCGGGACGCGCACGTCAGTGCGGACCCGAATCCGGAAGATGGGACCGATCGACGCGCCGACCGTTCGACGGCGTTATGCGGCCCTCCGTCCGGGACGCTCCTGCCGACGGGTCAGCAGTCGAAACGCGCGATGCCGGCAGGGAGGAAGCGACCGGGGGCGCTAAGGGAGGGCGCCGCCGACGACCATGCGGATCGCGTGGTTGTCGGTGTCGGCGATGTAGACGTTGCCGCGCGAATCGGTCGTGACGGAGCGCGGGTTGTAGAGCTGCGCCGCCGCGGCCGGCCCGCCGTCGCCGGAGTAACCGACGGTGCCATTCCCGGCGAGCGTCCAGACGGTGTTGGGCGAGACGTCGAGCTTCACGAACTTGATCGTCTGTGACAAATCTTCCGCAAAGAAGTAGCGCATCCCCCCGAACCGGTCGTATTCCACCAGATAAGGTTTCTGGGGCGCCATGTCGGTCCGGGCGATGTTGTCCGCGTACGGCAACGGAGCGGCGCTACCGACGAAGCTGTAAATCAAGCCCACGCCGAACTCCAGCCGCTTAACGCGATTGGACTCTTTACTGCAGTAAACCAGGCTGCCCCCGTCGGGATCGTACGTCACCCCCGACGGGGTCCTGATCACCGTCGAGGTCCTCAGCGCCGGTTCGGGCTCGGTCTCCGGGAGCAGGGACGTGTTGTCGACGATGTACGCGCTCCGGGTTCCGCCCTGGACGATGTAGACGAAGTTCTCCATCGCGTTCGTGTAGAAGATCGTGCCGTCGTCGAGGACGGCGAGATCGGGCTCCAGCGAGGGGTTGAAGTCCCCCTTCTGCGCGTCGTACTTGATCGCGATCTGCCGCGTCGCTGCGTCCACGCGGACGATCTGCTGGTCCCACGTGATCAGGTAGAGGTCGCCCGCCGGGCCGACATCCATGTTGTACGCGGCGCCGATCGGGGCCGTGGCGGCATCCTGCCCTTCCGTCAACGTTCCCGGGGAGCCGCTCCCCGCATAGTGCGCGATGTACCCGTACCGGTCGATCCTGCGGACCCGGTTGAACTGGGAGGAGGAGACGAAGATCTCGTCCCCGGGGCCGGCCGCGACGGCCAGCGGCCGCCCCAGAAGCGCATCGACGGCGAGCCCGCCGTCCCCCGCGTCGCCCGGGGTGCCGGCGCCCCCGGCGGGCGCGGCGCCGCAGACGCGCACGATCGTCCCCTTGTCGTACATGGGAACCGAGACGGTCTTGCGCTCTCCCGCGGCGAGCGTCACCCCGTGCGCCCACCCGCGGCCGAGAAGCGGGGCGGACGTGCCGAGCGTCAGGGCGCTGCTGTCGTACTCGTCCACCTCGACGGCGATGCGGTCCCCGGGCGGGATGCCCGCGATTTCCCCCCGGCCCGCCGACCGGTCGAACCACGCCTCGATCGGCGCCGGGATGTGGGGGGCGAGCACCCGGATCAGGATGCGGTTGGCGGGGTCCTTGACGTACGCCGGCGCGGCGGGCACGGCCGCGGGCCGGGAGGCGGGGTCCTGCGGATAGGCGAGCCGCACCTCGAGCGACGCGTCGCGGCCCGTCGAGCACGCCGCCAGGAACAGCCCCGCCGGGAGAAGGAGTCGAACGAGGGCGACTCGCGGCACCGCCGGGCTTACCGGTCCGCCCGCGCAGCCGGGGGCGGGGCCGGGGGCCCGCCGAGCAGCGGCTGGAGGAAGTCGAGCAGGTCGCCGCGGGCGTACAGGAGCCCGTAACGCGCCTCGAACAGGTCGTACGTCGCGTTCCTCTCGTCCACCTTGGCCCGCGTGAGGAGCGTCTCCGCGTCCAGGACCTCCGTCGAGATCGCGAGCCCCTCCCGGTACCGGTCGTCCTGGATGCGCAGGTTCTCCTCGGCGCGCGCGACCGCCGTCGCCGCGACCGCCTTCCTCTTGTCCGCCTCGACGATGGCGAGATGGGCGGACTTGACCGCGAGCGCGATCTCGTCCCCGAGCAGCGCGAGCCCCTCCTTCCGCCGGTCCGCGGAGAGGAGCGCCTCGCGCCGCGCGGCCGCGTCGCCCCCCCCGGCGAAGAGGTTGATCGTCCCGCCCGCCACGAGGGAGAAGACGCCCTTGTGCGGGTTGTAGTCGTTGGTCTCGTACGAGTAGCCGCCCTGGCCGAACAGGGTCGGGGCGAACTCGGACCGGGCGGCGGCTGCGGCGGCCTCGGCCTCGCGGACGAGCGCCGCCTGGGCCCGCATCTCGGGGCGCATCGAGGCGGCGGCCTTCACGCTGTCGTCCAGGGAAAAGGGCGTCTCGGCGGGAACCGGGAAATCGCCAGGCGCGGGCCCCACCGCCCGGTCGCCGGAGTACCCCATGCTCAGCGCCAGCCGGGAATGCGCGATCTCCACCCGGTTCCCCGCGGCGATCAGCGCCGCTTCCGCGTTGGCGACCTGGACGTCGGCCGCCAGGACGTCGTTGCGGGCCACGACGCCGAGCTCGTACCGGTCGATCGCCACCTTCCGGTGCTCCCGGGCGGTGTCGAGCGACTCCGCCGCCACGATCGTGAG
>JBLMWX010000032.1:0-4389 GCA_050257455.1 Gemmatimonadota bacterium
TCCTCAACCGGGTGCGGGCGATCGCCACGAGGATCGACGGCTTCTCCGTCGAGTTCATCAACTTCCTCGAGCGGAACACGGACAAGGTGTAGGGCGATGGCGATCTCCAGCGGGAACGGCGGGGACCGCCGGATGATGGCGGAGATCAACGTCACGCCGCTCGTGGACGTGATGCTCGTCCTGCTCATCATCTTCATGGTGACGGCGCCGATGCTGACGCAGGGCGTCGACGTGAACCTGCCGCAGGCGAACGCCAAGGCGATGCGCGCCGACGAGGAGCGTCTCGTGATCACGGTGGACGCCAACAGCCGGATCTTCATCGGGAGGCAGCCCGTGGAGTTCAACCGGATGAGCAGGACCCTCAAGGCCATCGTCGCCCAGCGGACCGACCGCCAGGTCTTCTTCCGGGCGGACCGGGCCGTGCCCTACGGGTTCGTCGTGAAGGTCATCGCCGAGACGCGAAACGCGGGAATCGAAAAGCTCGGGATGGTCACGGAACCGCTCGAGCGCTGACGGCCGGCCGGCGGATGTTCCCCTTGGCCCTTGACCCGAGGGACCAGATCTTCAGGGCGATGCTGGCGCTGTCGGCCGGCTTCCACGTCCTCCTCTTCCTCCTGTTCGTCCTCTGGACCGGCCTGTCGCAGCCGTCCCCGCGGTTCGTCCAGGTGGCGGTCGTGGATCTCGTGGGCGGGCTCCCGCCCGAGGCGCGCCCGGCGGCGCCGGAAGCCGCTCCCCCGGCCCCGGCGAAGGGGCAGTCGCGGCGGGCCGTCCCCGCGCGCCCGCCGGCCAGGAAGGCGCGCGAGCGCCCGGCGAAGGCGGAGGCCCGCGCTCCCCGGGTCGCTGTCGCTCCCCCGGATGCCCGCGGGCTCTCGGCCCGGATCCGGAAGATGCGCGAGGACCAGGTGTCGGAGCAGCACGTGCGGGAGGCGCTCGGGACGCTCCGGAGGGAGAAGGAGGCGCGCGCGGCGGTCGGCAGGATGAGGGAGCGGGTCGCGCACCGGGTCGACCTGTCCGCCCTGCGCCCCGCGCCGCCCGGGAAAGCCGCCCCGGCGGCGGGAGGCGCGTTGGGGGGCGCGCCCGGGTCGAGCCGCGTGCCCCCGGAACAGCTGGCGTATTTCCGGGAGCTGGACGAGAGGATCCGCGAGAACTGGATCCTCCCGGCCGTGGGGCGCACGGAGGCCGGGAACCGGATCGTGCAGATCCGCATCACCATCGAGAAGGACGGTCGGGTGACGAACGTGCAGATGGAGAAGAGCTCGGGGAACCGGTACTTCGACGACTCCGTCCTCCGCGCCATCGCGAAGGCGAGCCCGCTCCCCGTGCCGCCGGAGCAGCTTCGCGGGACGGAGGACCACTACGACGTGGGGTTCCGGTTCTACGAATCCGGGGGCACCCGGTGAGGCGCGCGGCCCTCGTCGCCGCGCTGGCCCTCGCCGCGTGGATTCTGCCGTCCGCGGCCCCGGCGCTCCTGTACATCGACATCAACGCGCCCGGCGGCAAGCGGATGCCCATCGCCGTGCCGGACTTCGTCGTGACCTCGGGGGACGCCTCCCTCGCCAGGGCCGTTCCGGCGGTGATCGCCGGCGACCTCGGGATGGTCGGCCTGTTCGCGGTCGTCCCCCCGGACGCGTACCTGGAGCGGATCACGCCGCGCCATTTCGCCGGGACGCCGCTGTCGTTCCCCGACTGGAAGCTGTCCGGCGCCGAGGCCGTGGTGATCGGCAACGTCACCGCGCGGGGGAGCCAGGTCACGCTGGAGATGCGCCTGTACGACACCACGCTCGGGACCCTGATGGCCGGGAAGAGGTACACGGGGCCCGCCGCGATGTACCGGAAGATGGCGCACAAGTTCTCCAACGAGGTCCTCTACGCGTTCACCGGGGTCCGGGGAGTCTTCGACACGGAGATCGCGTTCTCGGCCAATCCCGGCCGGGGGAAGGGGAAGGAGATCTTCGTCGTCGGGCTCGACGGGCAGGACGTGCGCAGGATCACGGACAACAGGAGCTTCAACCTCTTTCCCCGCTGGTCGCCCAACGGGAACGCCCTCGCGTACACGTCCTTCCGGACCGGCGTGCCCGTCGTCTATTACCGGGACCTCGCGCGGGGCACGGAGCGCCCGGTCGTGACTTTCGGGACCTCCAAGTCACCCGGCTCGTTCTCGCCGGACGGCAACTTCCTCTACGTCGCCGTCAGCGTCGACGGGAATTCCGACATCTACCGGGTACGGCTCGACGGGTCATCGGTCCAGAAGGTCGCGGGCGGTTACGGGCTGGAGGTGTCGCCGTCGGTGTCCCCCGACGGACGGTCGGTGGCCTTCGTCTCCGACCGGGGCGGTTCCCCGCAGGTCTACGTGAAGCAGATCGGCGCGCCGGCGGACCGGCGCGTCTCGTTCGCCGGCGGGTATTCCACCTCGCCCGCCTGGTCTCCCGCCGGGGACAGGATCGCGTTCACCTCGCTGTCCGGAGGCAGCTACGCGCTCTACACGGTCCGGCCGGACGGATCGGACCAGAGACTCGTCGCGTCCGGGAACGGCGGCGACTGCGTCGATCCCTCCTATTCGCCGGACGGGCGGTACCTGGTTTACACGTTCCAGAAAAAGGGATATTCTGTTTTGAAAATTATCTCCGCGGATGGCCGATGGGAAAGACAGCTGCTGTCGGGTATGGCCGGAGCGGGCTCGCCTTCGTGGTCTCCTCGCCGATAGCCGCCGTCGCCCTCCGCGGGTCCCGTGGATTCGACTCCAAAATGAAGGGGAGGAAACCGTGATGAGATTGCGGGGGGGATGCCGGTGGGCGCTTGCGGTTCTGTTCGTCGTGGCGCTGGTCGCGGCGGGATGCGCGAAGAAGGAAGTGGTGCGGTCCGACGAGGGAGCGGGGAAGGTCGCCGAGGCCCCCGCCCCGGCTCCGGCGACGCCGTCCGGGCCCATCGTCTCCGAGACCGTCAAGCCCGAGCCGGCGCCCCCGCAGGAGGCGCCGCCGGCCCAGACGCAGACGGCGATGGCCGAGGCAGCCGCCGGGGTAGCGGCCACCGAGGAGGCGCCGTCCGCGTTCGCCGACATCCACTTCGATTTCGACAAGTCCTTCATCCGGGACGACGCCAAGCCGGTTCTCGCGAAGGTGGCCGACTACCTGAAGCGGAACCCGTCGGCGAAGGTGCGGATCGAGGGGAACTGCGACGAGCGCGGCACCGCCGAATACACCATGGCGCTCGGCGCGCGCCGCGCGGAAAGCGCGAAGAAGTACCTCGTTTCGCTGGGCGTCAAGGCCGCGGGGCTGTCGACGATCAGCTACGGCAAGGAAAAGCCGCTGGACCCGGGCCACACCGAGGAGGCGTGGGCGAAGAACCGCCGGGACCACTTCGTGCTCCTGAAGTAGGCGGGCGATGAGCTTCCGTCGGGTTGCGGTCCTGTTCTGCCTCGCGGCCGCGGCGACCGCGGCCGGCGGATGCGCCGTGGCGGACACGGGGGCGTTCGTCCGCCTCCAGGAGGAGATGGAAGGCCTCAAGCGGCAGGTGGCGGAGCTCCGCGCGGCGCCGCCGCCCGCCGCGGCTTCCGAGGCCCCCTCCGGGCGGATCGAGTCGGACGATGTCTCCGCCCTCCGCAAGTCGGTCGCCGACGCGTCCGCCGACGTGGACCGGGTCAAGTCGGACCTCCTCGCCGTCTCCACCCGCCTCGACGAGACGAAGGTGGCCCTCCAGAAGGAGGTGAGCCGCCTCAACGGCGCGACGGCGGAGCTCGGGCAGTCGCTGCAGGACGTCAAGGCCCGGCTCGCCCGCCTCGACGAGCTCGAGCGGAAGGTCGCGGCGCTCGAGGAGAAGGTCGGGAGGCTCGCGGCGGCCCAGCCGCCGCCGGCGGCGCCCGCAGCGGCCGCCGGCGCCGGCGAGTGGAAGAGCCCCGAGGAGATGTACGACTACGCGCTCGGGCTCATCAAGGGCGGCGAGACCCGCAAGGCCCGCGAGGTCCTGTCCGCCTTCGCCGCCAGGTACCCCGACAACCGGCTCATGCAGAACGTCTACTACTGGAAGGGCGAGACCTTCTACGTGGAGAAGGATTTCGAGAACGCGATCCTCTCCTTCCAGGACGTGATCGACCGGTTCCCCGGCGGCGACAAGGCCCCGGACGCGATGCTCAAGCAGGGACTCTCCTTCCAGGCGCTCAAGGACGCGAAGAACGCGCGGATCGTCCTCGAGCTGCTCGTCACCAAGTACCCGAAGTCCCCGGCGGCCGAGAAGGCCCGCCAGAAGCTGGCCGAGCTGAAGTGAACGCGGCGCCGCGGGCGGAGGCCGGATGATCAAGAACTTCGTGCTGGACACGAACGTCCTCTTGCACGATCCGATGGCCATCTTCAAATTCCAGGACAACCGGGTCATCATCCCCATCACCGTCATCGA
>JBLMWX010000033.1:0-7001 GCA_050257455.1 Gemmatimonadota bacterium
TCCGCGCCCTTCGTGTGAATCCCGCCGGACCGCTCCGCCGCCTGGCGGAGGAGTCTTTCCTCGAGATCCCCGAAGTCGATCCCCCCCGGCGGAAGTTCGACGCCGCCCCCGCGGAACGGCCCCGGCGGCTCCGTCCCCCGCCTGAGTTCCGGGGGGAGCTCCGAGGCCGTGATCGTCCCCCCGTCCGCCATGACCACGGCGCGCTCGATCACGGACGACAGCTCGCGGACGTTCCCCGGCCAGGGATAACGCATCATCAGGCGCATCGCGTCCGGCGCGATCTCCCGGACGGGGGGGATCCCCTTCTCCCCGTGCCTCGCGAGGAAGAGCCGGGCGAGCTCGGAGATGTCCGAGAGCCGCTCGCGCAGCGGGGGGACCGAGAGCTTGACGATGTTGAGCCGGTAGAACAGGTCCGCCCGGAACCGGCCCGCCCGCACCGCCTCCTCGAGGTCCCGGTTCGTCGCGGCCACGATGCGGACGTCGATCCGGATGTTCTCCTTCCCCCCGACGCGGCGGATCTCGCCTTCCTGGAGGGCCCGGAGCAGCTTCGCCTGGATCTCGTGCTTGACCTCGGCGATCTCGTCGAGGAAGAGGGTCCCGCCCCTGGCGGCCTCGAACAGCCCGATCTCCCGCCGGTGCGCCCCGGTGAAGGCCCCCTTTTCGTGCCCGAACAGCTCGCTCTCGAACAGGCTCTCCGGCAGCGAGGCGCTGTTGACCGCGAGAAACGGGGCGGCGCTGCGTCCGCTCATCGCGTGGATGTTCCGGGCGATCACTTCCTTGCCCGTCCCGCTCTCCCCGGTGATGAGGACGGTCGTGTCGCTGCGGGCCACCCGCGGAAGGATCCGCTTGATCTCCCGGATCGACGGGTGCTCGCCGATGATCGGGGCGGCGCCCGGGAACAGCCGCTCGGAGAGGACCCGGTGGGACTCCCGGAGGCTCACGGTCTCGAGGGCCCGCTCGATGATCACCAGGAGACGCGCCCGGTCCACCGGCTTCTCGAAATAGTAGTAGGCCCCCTTCTTCAGCGCGTCGACCGCGGTCTGGATCGTGCCGTACGCGCTGGTCAGGACGATCGGGACGGCCGGGCTGCGCGCGCGGACGGCGTCGATCAGCTCTTCGCCGGTCATTCCCGGCATCACGAGGTCGGTGATCACGAGGTCGACGGGGTCCTTGTCGAGGACCCGGAGGGCCTCCCGGCCGCTGCCCGCGAGGACCGGTTCATACCCCTCGCCCCGGAGGATCGACCCGAGGATCTCCCGCTGGTTCCGCTCGTCGTCGACGACGAGGATCGTGCCCTTCACGTGGCGGCCGCCCCCGGGAGGACGACCTCGACGCGCGTCCCCCTTCCCGGCTCCGAATCTACCACGATCCGGCCGTCGTGGGCTTCCACGATCTTCCGGGTGAGGACGAGACCGAGCCCCAGCCCCGAGTTCTTCGTCGTGTAGTACGGCTCGAAGATTCTCTCCGTGTCCTCCGGCGGGATCCCGACCCCCGTGTCGGCGACCGAAAGGACGTAGCGCCCGTCGGACGCCGGGCCCGCCGCCACGCGCAGCTCTCCGCCGTCCGGCATCGCATCGATGGCGTTCCCCACGAGGTTGAGCACGGCGCGGCGCATCATGTCGGGGTCCACCGCGACGGCCGGGGACTCGGCGAACTCGGTGACGCACCGGATCCGCTGGTTCCGCATCCGCTCCCCCGCCATGACGAGGACGCTCCCGACGATCTCCGGGATGTTGACCGCCGCCCGCTGCGGCGCCGGGGGCCGCCCGTAGGTGACGAAGTTCGTGACGAGGTCGTTGAGATTCCGCACCTCCTCCTTGATCCGGCGGACGACCTCCTCCTTCTCCGCGGAGAGCTCGGGCGTGCGCCCTTCCGTCAGGCCGTCCAGGTGGTCGATCGCGAGCCCGATGAAGTTCAGGGGGTTGCGGATCTCGTGCGCCAGCCCCGACGAGAGGCGTCCGAGCTGGGAGAGGTACTGGGACTCCCGGACCTTTTCCTCGAGCTCCCGGTTCTGGCGCAGCCGTGCCGTCATCTCGTTGAAGGAACGGGTCAGGCGCCCGACCTCGTCCTGGCCCCGCACCGGCAGCTCCTGGGACAGGTCGCCGGCCGCCACGTGCTCCGCGGCGTGGGCCAGCTTCTCCAGGGGGCGCACGTAATGCGCGGAGATGGCGACGGCGACCAGGAGCCCTCCCGAGAAGATGACGAGAGTGCTCAGGAACCGCAGGTACAGGTTCTTGCGGATCGTCTCGGTGAAGTCGTCGATCCGCATCTTGACGTGGATGTAGCCGAGCGTGTCCCCGGCCACCGTCACCGGGATCACGAGGTCCTTCGACTGGATCTTCTCCTCGCCTTCCTCGGGCTCGTCCCCGAACGTCGCGTTGATGATCAGCTGCTTCGGCGGGAGCTTGATCCGGGCGGTCTTGCCGATTCTCTTCGGGTCCGTGCTGTCGATGACGCCCATGTCCTCGCCGACGATGGACACCTCCCGGATGCCGCTCTTCCTGAGCGAATCGACGTAGCCGCGCAGGCGATCTTCCTCCGACCCTTCGGGGGCCGTCATCTGGTCGACGCTCACGCGGATCGCGTTGGACAGGTCGAGGAAGCTCTTCTCGAGGTCGCTCTTCAGGCTCTCGCGGCCGAAGGAATAGGGGATCAGGATCGACGCCAGCGTGCACGCGAACAGGATGAGCATCACGATCGCGAGCTTGAACTGGAGCCCGCGGTCACGGACCGACAGACGCGGGAATTTCATGGACATGCCTCCTCTTCCACCCCGGGGAACCGTCGCGGCTTCGAAAGGTTTCGCTCCATGCGAGTCTCAGGCTGAAGGGGTGTCCGGCGCAATCCCGTACCCGAGGTCGACGATCGTCCCCGGCTCCCGGATTGCCGCGGATTCCCGCACCATCCGCCGGAGGATCTCCCGTTGCCGGAACGCCTCCCCGGGGAAGCCGAACGGGTGCCCCAGCGGAAAGGCGGCGTACACGGCGCGTGGGACGCGGACCCTCCGGGTCAGGTCGGGCGCCATCGTGACCGAGATCGTCGCGATCCCCGACGCCTCGATCGCCCTCTGGACCAGTCCCACGGACTGGTGGCAGTACCCTCAGGCGGGGGAGAGGAGGACGAGGTCGACCGCCGCGGCGCGGAGCCGCCGCGCCACCTCGGGGGACGTCGCGTCGCGCAGCGTGTCGAGGTGCGGCCCGGTCAGGTGCCCCATGAAGGAATAATGGAACGGCGCCACCCTCCCGATCTCCCCGCTCCCGGCAAGCTCGCGGAGCCGGTCGACCGGGAAGACCACGTTCACGTCCCGGTCGGCGTCCCGGTGGTCGTAATAGTCGTGGGTCACGACGAGGCCCGTTCCGGGGACGTCCGAGGGAATCTCCCGGAAGGAGGGGTCGCCCCGCCGGTCGCCCATGTCGAACGGCGCGTCGGAAGCGCGGTGCACGCCGGCCGTCGTGACGAGCGCGACGGTGCACGCGCGCGGCTCCCTGGGAAGCGGCGTCCACGGAGCGTCCGCGTGGGCGATCACCTTCGCGCGCCGCGCCCAGAACTCCATGACGGCCCTGTTCCACGTGAACAGCCGCGCCCCGAGGCGGACGATGACGGACGGGCACTTCATCGGCTCTCAGGATACCTCCCCCGGGCGGCTCGCGGCAATGCGCCGCCGGGTCAAGGGACGTTGCCGGGCTTTCCGAAATCGCCGGCGCCGAAACCTCGATCCGGCCAAAAGGTTCGCCGACGTCTCCGGTCTTTTCGGGGTAAAATCGGACGAGGGAGCACCTCTTGACCGGGAATGTCCGCAAAATCGTCAAGTTCGTCGTCTTCGTCGCCTTCGTCGGCGCGGTGGCGTACGTCCTGCTGTTCACCCCGTTCGGGGCGCGGCTCCTGTCCCCGGCCGGGAGGAAGGAGCTCGTGGACCGGATCGACGGGGTGGTCCGCGCGGCCGGGATCTTCGGCCCGGTCGTGTTCGTCCTCATCTACACTCTCGGGGTGCTCGCGCTTCCCGCCACCCCGTTCTCGGCCGCCGGCTCGTTCATCTTCGGGAAATACGCGGGCGCGGCGGTCAACGTCGCCGGCGTCGCGGCGGGGGCGTCCCTCGCCTTCTTCCTGGGGCGCTACTTCCTCCGGGACCTCGCGAAATCGCTTCTCGTCGGGCGGCTCGGCGACCTGGACCGGAAGGCGGGGGAACACGGTTTCCCGGTCGTCTTCTACCTGCGCGTCGTCTGGTTCCCCTTCATCGTCCTCAACTACGCGGCCGGCGCCACGAGCATCCGGTTCCGCGACTACTTCTGGGGCACCGTTCTCGGAACGCTCCCGTCCGTCCTGATCCTCTCCTTCTTCTTCGGGAGTCTCAAGGAGATCGTGGCCGCCTACCGGGTCCCGTCCGACCTGCTCCGCATCGACGTCCTCGCGCCCGCGGTCCTGCTCGTCCTCTCGCTCTTTCTCCCCGCGGCCGTGAAGCGGCTCCGCAGGGGGACGCCGGCCTTCGGTCCGCCCCCGGACGCGGGCTGACATGCCCACCGTGACGGTCGTCGTTCCCGCGCTGAACGAGGCGGGGTGCGTCGCCGCCGCCATCAGGTCGGCCCGGGACGCGGGCGCCGACGAAGTGATCGTCTCGGACGGGGGGAGCGAGGACGGAACGGCCGCGGCGGCGCGCCCGCTGGCGGACGCCGTGGTCGCGGCCCCCCGGGGGCGGGCGTCGCAGATGAACGCGGGAGCGCGGGCTTCCTCGGGGGACGTCCTCCTCTTCCTCCACGCGGACACGCGGCTCCCCCACGGCGCGATCGCCGCCGTCCGCGCGGCGGTCGCGCGGAACGGCATCGACGGCGGCGCATTCCGGGTGCGTCTCGCGACGTCCGCCGCGGCGTCGCGGGCAACGAAGGCGCTCCTGCGGCTCGTCGGACGGATGATCGACGTCCGCGCGCGGGTCTTTCGCGCGTACACGGGCGACCAGGGAATCTTCGTCGTGCGGCGGGTTTTCGAGGAGATGGGCGGGTACCCGGAGATTCCCCTGATGGAGGACGTCGCGCTGTCCCGCATGCTCAGGGAGCGGGGGCGGACGGCGCTGCTCCCGGTCCGGATCGCGACGTCCGCGAGGCGGTGGGAAAGTCGCGGGCCGGCGCGCACCATCCTCCTCATGTGGGGGCTGCGCCTGGCGCACCGTCTCGGGATGTCGCCCGGGCGGTGCGCGCGGCTCTACGGGCCGGGCCCCGCTACTCCCAGGTCAGAAGGAGCGGCGTCAGGGCGTTGACGAGGTCCGGGTGCCGGGGCACGATCCGCGCCGCGAACCCGTATCGACCGGTCGTCTTGCACGGGATCTCCGCCCGGAAGAGGTCGCCGTCGCCGTCCCGCCCGTCGTGGCGCGCCTCGGCGATCGCCCCTTCGTGAATCTCCCCTGCCGTGTCGAGCGGGCCGTAATAGACCTCGACGGCGACGTCCTCCGGCGACAGCGACCCGAGCTTCGCGCGCACGGTGACCCCGACGGCGGCGCCGACCGGGACCTCCTTGTCCCACCGGGAATCCTCGAGGCGGACCGACAGGTCCCCCCAGGCCGCGGCCACGCGCGACCGCCACGCCGCCAGCGCCTTCGCGCCGGCCATCCCCCCCTCGAGGAGCTTCCGCCCCGCGCGGTGGGCGGGCAGGTAGCACGTCTCCACGTACTCCCGGACCATCCGGTGGGTGTTGAAGTATGCCCCCAGCTTGCGGATCGAGGTCTTCATCATCCCGATCCATTCCCGGGGGAGCCCCCCCTTGTCCCGGTCGTAGTACAGCGGGACGATCTCGGACTCCAGCAGGTTGAAGAGGGCCTCCGACTCGACGCGGTCCTGCTCCTCGGGATCGGCGTAGACCTCGCCCCGCCCGATCGCCCAGCCCGCGTCCGGCGCGTACCCCTCGCACCACCACCCGTCGAGCACCGAGACGTTGAGCGCCCCGTTGGCGGCCGCCTTCATCCCGCTCGTCCCGGAGGCCTCCAGGGGGCGCCTCGGCGTGTTGAGCCACACGTCGACGCCCTGCACGAGGTACCGCGCCACGTTGATGTCGTAATCCTCGAGGAAGACGAGCCGGTGGCGGATGCGCGGGTCCGAGGCGAAGTGAACGACCGACTTGATGATCTCCTTGGCCGGAACGTCCTGGGGGTGCGCCTTGCCCGCGAAGACGATCTGGACCGGGCGGTCGGAGCTCGTCAGCAGGCGGATCAGGCGCTCGGGCTGCCGGAACAGCAGCCCGGCCCGCTTGTAGGTGGCGAACCGGCGCGAGAAGCCGATGGTCAGCGCCTCGGGGTGGAGCACCTCCTCCGCCGCCCGGACCGCCGGCGCTCCCGCGCCCTGGCGCTGGAGCTGTGCCTTCAGCCGCTTGCGGACGAAGAAGACGAGGCGCTCCTTCCGGACCTGGTGGTTCCGCCACAGCTCCACGGGCGGGATCGATTCCACGCGCTCCCAGACCGAGGGGTCCGCCGGCTTCTCGAGGAACCGGGGACCCATGTAGCGGAGGAACAGCTCCGCCACGTCGTGGCTGAGCCAGCTGCGCGTGTGGATCCCGTTCGTGACGCTCCGGACCGGGACCTCGGCCTCCGGCAGCGACGGCCACAGGTCGCGCCACATCCGCCGCGAGGTCTCCGCGTGGAGGCGGGCGACCCCGTTCGTGAACGCGGCCGTCCTCAGCGCGAACACGGTCATCCCGAAATCGGGCGACCTGCCCGAGGGGATCTGCCCCAGGCCGAGGAACTCCTGCCACGGCAGGCCCAGCTCGTTCGCGAAGGCGTGAAAGTACCTGCGGACGAGGTCCGTGCCGAAGACCTCGTTCCCGGCCGGCACGGGCGTGTGGGTCGTGAAGACGTTCGACGCGAACACGTGCTCCCGCGCCTCCGCGAACGAGACCCCGTGCTCGGCCATGAGCATCCGGATCCTCTCGATGGCGAGGAACGCGGAGTGCCCCTCGTTCATGTGGTAGACGGTCGGAGAGAGGCCGAGGGCCGCGAGAGCCCGGACGCCGCCGGCCCCGAG
>JBLMWX010000034.1:0-5564 GCA_050257455.1 Gemmatimonadota bacterium
GATGACCTTGAACACCAGGGCGGAAAACGGCGCCGCCGGTGAGGGAGGACGGGCCGCGGCGGCCCCGGAGCCGGGGTCGATGCCCGTCGCGGGCGGCGCCTCCGCCGGCGAGGGGAGGTACCGGACCACGCCGTCCATCGCCGGCTGGACCCCCTTGTTCCGCAGCGCCGCCCCCGCGAAGACGGGGAAGAACAGGTTGGCGATCGTCCCCTTCCGGACGGCGCCCCGGAGCGCCTCCGGGGAGATCTCCTCGCCGCCGAGATATTTCTCGGCGACCGCGTCGTCCGCGTCGGCCGCCGCCTCGACCAGCGCCTCCCGGTAGCGGGCGACCGCCGCCGCCTCCGCGGGCGACAGCGGCGACCGCGCCACCGCCGTCCCCTGGTCCTCCGCCCCGAAGGCGATGCGCTCCATCGTGACGAGGTCCGCCACGGCGGCGAACGTCCCCGCGTCGTGGAGCGGCACCGTGACCGGCAGCCCCCGCGCCGCGAGCTTGCGCTCCATCTCCCCGACGACCCGGTCGAAATCGGCGCCGGGCCGGTCGAGCTTGTTGATGAACGCCAGGCGCGGGATCCCGTACCGGTCGGCCTGGCGCCACACCGCCTCGGACTGCGGCTCCACGCCGCCCACCCCGCAGAAGACGACCACCGCGCCGTCCAGCACGCGCAGCGACCGTTCGACCTCGATGGTGAAATCGACGTGCCCCGGCGTGTCGATCAGGTGGACCTCCGCGCCCAGCCACGGGAACTGGGTCACCGCCGCCGTGATCGTGATCCCGCGCTCGCGCTCCTGGGGCAGGTAATCCATCTGGGAATCCCCGTCGTGGACCTCCCCCATCCGGTGGCTCACCCCCGCGTAGAACAGGACGCGCTCGGTGAACGTCGTCTTCCCCGCGTCGATATGCGCGATGATCCCGATGTTGCGGATCCTGTCGACCGGCGCGCGCGCCATCGCGTCAGAAGTTGACCCGGAAGAGGTTGAACGGCGAGGTCCCCGGGATCTCCCGGTCGGCCTCGAGCGCGTCGAGGAGCGGCCCGACCGCCTCGTCCGCCACGCCGGCGAGGTCCACGAAGAAGTCCCGGATCCCGGCGGAGCGGATCTCGTGGAGCACCCCCGACGCCGAGAACGGGACGACGGGGCGGACGACCGATCCGCGATCGCCCGCTTCGACGAGGAACCGCTCCGCCCGCGGCGACACGACTTCGCCGCGCGCGCCGCCGGCGGGAACGAGGCGGGACACCATGAGGGGAACCGCGCTGTAGGCGACCGCGATCCCGAGCTCGTGCAGATACCGCGCCGCGCCGCGGAGGGCCGCGAGGCTCGCCTCCATCGGCAGGACCATCCGGGACGCCCCGAGCTTCGACAGGACCGAGAGCGCCCCCGAGTTGAAGGCGTAGAGCGAATGGTCGCTCACGAGGGTCACGTCGCGGCGCGGATCGACTCCCGACAGGAGCCGGAAGTGGCCGACGTCGGAGACGAACCACCGCCGGTGCCCTTTCCGGACCGCCTCCCGGACCGAGCGCCGCAGGAAGGCGGCGTCGGACTCCAGCAGGGGCGTCGGCAGCCGGAAATGCGCCCGCTCCCGAAAGCCCCGGTTTCCCGGCGACGGGTCCCGCGCGAGCGACCGGGTGAACTCCACGACCGGGATGATCTCGGGGCTTCTGGGCAGCAGGCGCAGCTGCTCGGCCCGGCATCCCACGTAGAACACCGTCGGCAGCGCCTCGCGCCGGCTCCCCGCCACGCGCAGCGTGGACAGGATCGCGAAGCGAAGCTCCTTCCCCGCGAGGTAGAACTCCTTGTCGAACTGGCGCGCGGCCTTGAGGAACAGGTCCCTGACGTCCTGCCACGACACGCCCGCGCCGCGGCCCTTGACCTCGACCCTGCCGAGGGGGAGGTCGGACCGGTAGGCGGCCGCGAGGCTTTTCGCCGCGTCCGGCGGGACTTTTTCTCCCGGCTCCTTTCGCCCCCCCGCGACCCGCAGGAGATACTCCTTCCGCACCCTTCCGTACGAGGCAACCACCGTGACGACGGCGTCTCCGACCGCGACCCGGAAACTCACCCCGTCCGACGGGAGCGACTCCATCTCGCGGCGCGCATGGCGCGTGAGCTCGGCCCGGCCGCCCC
The DNA here is from genome assembly GCA_050257455.1 of Gemmatimonadota bacterium. Lineage (GTDB taxonomy): Bacteria > Desulfobacterota > Deferrimicrobia > Deferrimicrobiales > Deferrimicrobiaceae > JBLMWX01. The sequence goes on from JBLMWX010000034.1 coordinate 2,122, forward strand.
CGCCGACGCGGAACAGCAGGTCACCCGGCGACACCTCGAACGGCACCTTGACGTAGAGCCCGGCGTCGTCCGCGCGGAGCGACAGGGCGGAGAACCCCTTCCCGGAGCCGTCGCTCTGGAACTGCGCGCGGAGGCGGTCTCCCCGCGCCACGCGGACCGGCCCCGCGACGTGCGCCCACCCGTCGCGGACCTCCCGGATCGCGCCGAGAAGGGCGCCCACGTTGCCCGTGACCCCGCCCGCGACGACCTCCGCGGGGGCGGCGCCCCCGGTGAGCCCCGGCGTCTCGTCCCGCCCGACGGTCTCCGACAGTCGCCGCCTCCCCTCCGCGACGCCCTCGTCGGGCCTGCCCGCGCGGATGAGGTCGAGCGCGGCCCGGTAGGCCGACACGACCCCCGCCACGTAATCCGCGCCGCGCATGCGCCCCTCGATCTTGAACGCGGCAAACCCCAGCGGGACGAGTTCCGGGAGCCGGTCCAGCAGCGACAGGTCGCGCGTCGAGAAGATCGCCTCCTCCCCCCCGGAGTGGCCGTAGAGCCGGCGGCACGGCTGCACGCACGCACCCCGGTTGCCGCTCTTGCCCCCGAGGTACGACGAGAAGAGACACTTGCCCGAGAACGAGTAGCACATCGCGCCGTGGACGAAGATCTCGACGCCCGCCCGCGCCCCGGAAACGATCCGCCGGGCCTCGGACAGGTCCAGGTGGCGCTCCAGGATGACCCGCGCGGCGCCGAGCCGGGCGAACTCCTCGGCCGCCGCCGCCGAGGCGCATCCCGCCTGCGTGCTCACGTGGAGCGGGATCCCGGGGAAATGGTCGCGCACGATCCTCATGAGCCCGAGGTCCTGGACGATGAGGCCGTCCGGCGACAGGGGGGCGAGCTGGTGGAGGAGGGAGATCGCCTCCGGCAGGTCGCCTTCCGTGAGGAGCGTGTTCATCGCCACGTAGACGCGGACGCCGCGGCCGCGCGCGTGCGGCAGGATCCGGCACAGGTCGCCGAAGGTGAAATTCTCGGCGCGCTCGCGGGCGTTGAACTTCTGGAGCCCGAGGTAGACCGCGTCGGCGCCCGCCGACACGGCGGCGAAGTACGCCTCCACCGAGCCCGCGGGGGCCAGCAGTTCCGGAAACGGAGGGCCGTCGTTCGGCCTGCCGGGAGAAGGATTCACGCCCGCAACCCCTTGCCGGGAAAGAGATTCTCGGTCCGGCGATTTCGACCATCATCATACATCCGTCCGGCGGGGCGGGAAATAGCGATCCGCGCGGGCGGCGAAAACCGCTGAAGAATCGGGGCCCGATTGCCGAAACAGGATCCCGACGCGTTTGGATGCCATCGTCGGGAAGGGGGGAAAGCGGCCGTGAGCTGGATTCCCGGAGTCGCCTTCTTCGTGGTCTTCGCCTGGTTCATCGTCTCCTACAACGGGCTCGTCCGGCTGCGGAACCGCTTCCGGAACGCCTGGCACCAGATCGACGTGCAGCTCAAGCGCCGGCACGACCTGATCCCCAACCTGGTCGAGGTGGTCAAGGACTACATGTCGTACGAGCAGGAGACGCTCAAGAGGGTGATCGACGCGCGCGGGGCCGCCCAGGCGGCGCGGGGCGCGGCGGCGCAGGCGGAAGCGGAGAACGTCCTGACCGGCACGCTCAGGAGCCTCTTCGCCGTCGTCGAGAACTACCCCGAGCTGAAGGCCGACCGGAACGTGTCGGCGCTCCAGGAAGAGCTCGCGGCGACCGAGAACAAGATCTCGTTCGCCCGCCAGTTCTACAACGACGCCGTGATGGCCTACAACAACATGATCCAGTCGATCCCGTCCAACGTCATCGCCTCGGTCTTCGCCTTCCCCCCGGCGGACTATTTCCGGGCGGAAGAAGAAAGCCGGGCCGTCCCCGGGGCGGACCTCCGGTAGGCCGCCCCCGGGCCGCGGAGCCGCCGGAGCTTTCGGCCCGATGGCGTCTCGTCCCGTTTCCCCGCGGATGCTGACCTGTCCCAGGTGCGGGACTCCCAACCGGGGGGACGCCTGGTTCTGCAACCTCTGCCAGGAGCCGTTCCGCAAACCGTCGCCGGAAGGCGCCGGGCCGGCCTCCCCGGGATCGCGCGCGTTCCCCTCCGATCCTCGCCCGGTGGCCACGGCCGCGCCGCACGCCACCCCCGCGTCCGCCGTCGCCGCGCCGCGGAGCGCCCCTCCGGCCGTCGCTCCGGCCGCCCGCGCGATGCCGGGAAGCGCCGGCTCCGCGCGGACCGCGCGCGGCGACCGCCCGGGGCCGATGCTCCCGTTCGACGAGGCGGCCGCCGCGAACGCGCGGAACACGGCCGCCCTGTTCGCCGCCCTCTTCGCGGCCCTGCTTGCCCTCGGGTACGTCATCGGGCTGGCGTCCGGCGATCCCCCTGCGGGAGTCGCCGTCGCGGCGGTCGTCTTCGCGATCCTGGCCTCGGCCGCCTGGTTCAGCGGGGCGTCGCTCGTCCTGTCGGCGCAAGACGCCCGCGAGGCCGACCCGGGCCGGCACCGGGTCCTCCTCAACGTGGTGGAGGAGATGGCGATCGCCGCCGGGCTCCCGATGCCCCGGGTGTACGTGATCGAGACGGACGGGATGAACGCGTTCGCGACGGGACGGACGCCCGGGGAGGCCTCCGTCGTCGTCACGACGGGACTCGCGGACCGGCTGAACCGGGAGGAGCTCCAGGGGGTGGTCGCGCACGAGATGGCTCACATCCGGAGCCGGGATACGCTCTACAACGTCTGCGCGGCCGTGCTCGTCGGCGCGGTCGCGCTCCTCTGCGACCTGTTCCTGCGGGGCTCCCCCTTCCGCGGCCGGGGCGCCTCTCCCGGCCCGGGATTTCGGCCCCTCGGCCGGGGGGCGGGGAGTTTCGCGTTCCTCCTCCTCGGCCTGCCGCTCGCCCTGATCGCCCCCCTGGCCGCGAAACTGCTCCGGATGAGCATCTCGCGCCAGAGGGAGTACCACGCGGACGCCGCGGCCGCGGGGCTCACGCGGAACCCGCTCGGGCTCGCGGCCGCCCTCGAAAAGATCGTGCAGGGCGGCGCCGCGGTCCCGGGGGGGAACCGGGGAACCGAGCACCTGTTCATCGTGAACCCGTTGCGGGCTTTTTCCGACGAGTCGTCGGCGCTGACGGCGACGCATCCTCCCACGGAAAGGCGCATCGAACGCTTGAAGGCGATGGCGGGAATCGCCGTACGCTCGTGAGGAGGAGAACCCCATGCCCGTGACGATCTTCGGGAAGGACACCTGACCGTACACGTCCAGCGCTCGTAGGGACTACGAGAACAACGGCAAGACGGTGACGTACCGGAACGTGCAGAGCGACCGCGCGGCGATGGACGAGATGATCGCCCTCTGCCGGGGAAGGCGGGACGTCCCGGTGATCGTCGAGGACGGGAAGGTCACGATCGGCTACGGGGGGACCTGAGGGGTGTGAGCGGCGCGGCCGTCGGC
>JBLMWX010000035.1:0-3103 GCA_050257455.1 Gemmatimonadota bacterium
CCCATGGTCTCCGTCGTCATCCCGGCCTTCTGCGAGGAGACGCTCATCCGGGCCACGATCGAGGGCGCCCTGCTCATCGATTACCCGAACTACGAGGTGGTCGTCGTCGACGACGGCTCCCGGGACGGAACGGTTCCGGCGGTCATGCCGTACGTCGAAGCGGGCCGCATCCGCCTCGTCCGCAAGACGCTCAACGAGGGGAAGGCGATGGCCCTCAACGACGCCTTGCCGTGCCTCAACGGGGAGATCGTGCTGACCGTCGACGCCGACGCGGTGGCGGATCCCCTGATCCTGAGGCACGTGGTGCCGCATTTCTCCTCGGCCCGGGTGGCCGCGGTCACGGGCAATCCGCGGGTCGACAACCGGCGGACGCTCCTCTCCAAGATCCAGCTCATCGAGTTCACGTCGATCGTGGGACTGCTCCGGAGGGCCCAGAGGGTGTGGGGACGCATTCAGACCGTGTCCGGGGTCGTCGTCGCCTTCCGGAAAGCGGCGCTTTCCGACGTCGGGCTCTTCGACCCCTCGATGGCGACCGAGGACATCGACATGGCCTGGCGTCTCCAGAAGCGGTTCTGGGACATCCGGTACGAGCCGCGCGCGCTCGTCTGGATGCAGGTGCCGGAGACGCTCGGCGAGCTCTGGAAGCAGCGGAGGCGGTGGGCCATCGGGCTGGGTCAGGTGCTCCGGCGCCACGGCGGCATCCTCCGCCACAGGAGAAACCTGCGGTTCTGGCCCGTCGCGTACGAGGCGATCCTGTCCATCCTGTGGTCGTTTTGCTTCGTCACCCTGACCACTCTCTGGATCGTATCCTACGCGATGGGAATCCCCCCGGTCGGGGCCCACCCGATCCCCAACTTCTGGGGAATGATCATCGCGACCCTGTGCATCGCGCAGCTCGCCGCCGGCGTCGTCCTGGACCGGCACTACGACCGGTCGATCGTGCCGTACGCCGCGTACACCGTCCTGTACCCCCTGATCTACTGGGCGCTGATGTCGACCATCGCCTTCATCTACACGCCCGCCGGGTTCTTCCGGAAGCCGCCCCGGGTCACCCTCTGGAAGACGGAAAGGACGTCGCCGTGAGCCGCGCCGACACGGCGCGGCGCCGTCGCCGGGCCGGCCTCTCCCGGACCCTCCGCGCGGCCGTGCGCGGCGCCGCGGCCACGACCTTCGCCGCCGCACGCGGGGTCCTCGCCACGGCCTTCCTTCTCGCCGTCGTCATCGCCGCCGTGCCCCCGCGAGCTTCCGCGGAGGACGCCGCGCCGGCATCGCCCGGCGCCCCCGCGGCGCCTCCCTCCGTTTCCGCCGATGCCCTGGCGGAAGAAGCCGTGCGGCACTGGGACAACAGGGAATACGACGAGGCGATCGCGAAATACCTGGAGTCGATCCGGCGCGAGCCGCGCGGGGAGACCTACAGGTCCCTGGGGTGGCTCTACGCCGAGATCGACCGCCACGCCGACGCGATCTCCGCGTTCCGGAAGGCCATCGCGCTCGATCCGTCGCTCGAGCCGGAACTCCGGTTCGAGCTGGGCGAGCAGCTGTTGTGGGCGGACCGGCCCGGGGAGGCGATCCCGCTCCTCGAGTCGGTCCACGCGGCGCGGCCGCACGACCGTGAGGCGTCGCGCCGCCTCGCGCTCGCCTACCGGTGGGCGGACCGGCACGCGGATTCGGATGCGCTGTACAGGACGCTTCTCGCCGAAGATCCCTCGGACCCGGAGGCGCGGGCGGGGCTCGCCTGGTCGCTCCTGTGGCGCGACCGGTACCGGGAGGCCACCGTCGAATTCTGCCGGGCCCTCGAGAAGAAGCCGGGGGACCCGGATGCGCTGACCGGTCTCTCCCGGGCCCGCCTCTTCCTCGACCTCCCGGAAGAGGCGGACGCGTTCGCCCGGCGGGCGCTCGCGGCGGACCCCGCGAACGCGGAAGCCCGGGCGCAGGAAAACAGGATCCGGGAGCGCGTCCGGCGCCGCGTCGACGGCGAGGCCTGGGCCGCCCACGATTCCGACGACCTCACGATCGTTCGGCTGGCAGCCTCGGCCTATGCGCGCGCGGCGCGGGGCCTCGATCTCGAGGGATCCGTGCGCCGCGAACTCTACCGGCAGGGGTCTCCCGGCAAGGCCGGGAACATCGGCGACCGGGACCGCGCCGACGGAACGGGGGGGTTCGTCGATGCCGACTGGCGGCCCTCGCCGTCCTTCGCGTTCCGCGGAGGACTCGGCCTGACCCGGTACGACGCCGGGGATTTCCATCCGTGGTCCGGCCACGCGGGGGCGACATTCGAGCCGCGTGACCTGCTCGCCGTCTCCCTCGACTGGGAGCGGAGCCATTTCGACAGCATCCTCTCGTTCCAGGACCGCGTCACCGCGGACACGGTCGGACTGTCCGTCCTGAAAAGCTTCGAGGGGAAGGTCGAGGCCCGGGGAACCGTCGCGACCCTGTTCCACCACAACGAGAACGACACGGGACAGCCCCGCGAGAACCGCGGCTGGCACGTGACGGCGGAAGTCTCGGTTCCCCTGCTCCGAAAAGGCGACGCGACGCACCTCGCCGCGGTCGCGAACCTCGAATGGCTGTCCTTCGAGAACGACCTGGACGTCGGCGTGTTCAACCCGCGGCGGTACACGGCGGAGGAGGCGGGCGTCGACGCCCGCTGGGCGTGGAGCCCCCGCTGGGAGTTCTTCGCGACCCTGCTCGCCGGCGCCCAGCAGGAGCGCGGCAACGCCGGGGCGCCGACCTATTCGGCCGAAGCGGGCGTCGACCGCCGGGTCGGCGCCGGGATGGTGACCGTCGGGGCGTTTTCGACCGATTCAAGCGCCGCCGGGCGCGGAGGCGGATTCCGGCGGTCGGGGGGATACCTGCGGTTCCGGATACCGTTCTGAGGGGGGGCGCGCCCGGAGCGTCCCGCCGAGAAGGCCATCCGGGATCCGGTCCTTTCCCGGGATGACGGGGTAGACGCCGAGGTCGACGATCATCGCCTCGCGGGCCCCGCGCACCATCGCCGCGAGCTCTTCGCCCGGGACCCAGGACTCGTCGGACCAGTCGTACGCCTGGAACTTCAGCATGACGGGGGGCGCCCACCGCTCCTGTCCCGGGGGCGGGATCCATC
>JBLMWX010000036.1:0-52746 GCA_050257455.1 Gemmatimonadota bacterium
GGCTCTGACGATGATGGCACAGATCGGCGTCCCCATGGCGGCGCTCCAGCGGATCGCCGGCTACTCCGGTATTCAGATCACGGCGCAGCATTACCTGCACGTCTCCCCGGAGACGCACGACGCGACGATCAGGGCCCTGGAGTGGAGGCCTTCGATCTTCCGAGCACTCCCGTTTACGAATCTGCGAGTAAAATGCGAGTGGATGGTGTCGGGGTCGCTGAAAGGGGACTAAGTAGTTGATTTTGTGGAGCCGACGGGCGGGCTTGCCCGCCTGAGGCTCCGGCGGTCACGCCTTCGCCTTTGGCGGCTCGGCCCCAAGCTGACGGGCTCCGCAAGGTCGCCCTCTTCCTCGCTGCTCGCTCGGCGCTTGGGACCGGTTCAAGCCCGCGTGATTCGGCATGGCAAAAGACTGGAGCCGACGGGCGGGCTTGAACCGCCAACCTGCTGATTACGAATCAGCTGCTCTACCGTTGAGCTACGTCGGCTCGTGCGGCGCGGAATTGACGCCACAGAATATGAGATCGCGGCGGAAAACGCAAGAGACTCTTTGACGGATGCGGCGGCTCGCCGACGATCCGTGCGCGGCGGGTCGGGCCCATGATGGCGAAACAGTTTCCGAGAATTGCGATCCGTTTCGTAATGCGCGGGCGCGTCTTTTCGTCGGAACGTTTTCAGATCAACGTGTTACACATGGGCATTTTTTTTGCACTTTTAACCTCGTTAACGCCTTAAAAGAAAAATGAACCCGGGCGACCGGCTGTTTCATCCCTTAAACAGTCAACCCCGCGACCATCCTTTCGACCGGAGGTGTTCCCATGGCTGTTCCTCGGATCCCAGGCCGTAAGGCCCGTCTGTGTCTCATCGGCATCATCCTGTTGTCGGTCGCCCTTGCGGCGGGATGCGGGGGCTCCGGCTCTGCGGGCCCGTCGGCGTCCGGGGATACCGCCGTCATCGCCGTCGCGCAGGCCCCGGCGTTTCCGGCGGGCACCCTGGCGGCCGCCGCTCCGTCGGCTGCAGGCGGCGCGAGCGCGTTTGCCACCAACATCGATCACGCCTGGATCACGGTGCAGAAGGTCGCCCTGGTCCCCGACGGGATGATCGCGCCGGGTGAGTCCAGGGATCCGGATCCGCAGGGAGAACAGGCGGTCGAAGACAGCGGGAGGGAGGGCGCGGGCCTCGTCTCGGCCACGGTCGTTCCCCCGAGGACGATCGACCTGATGAATCTGCCCCCGGAAGCGCTGGCGGACATCCTGAACGAGATCACGAACATCCCGGCGGGCAAGTACGGCAAGATCCGGCTCTACTACAGCGACCCGAAGGTCCATTTCGTCGGTGACCTGGACAACACGGCGGTGAAACAGACCGCGAACTACCACCTCGACATCCATTTCGTGGGCGGCGGGCTCGTGATCCCGGTGCGCACGGCCGCCGACCAGGGCGTCTACGTCCACAAGGTGACCATCGCGTTCGTCCTCGGGAAGGACGGGCTCAAGATCACGGTCAATCCGAACAAGATCCTGATGCGGCCGCAGGTCTTCGCGACGGTCTCTGCGGTCCAGATGGGGATCTCCGGGACCGCGGACAACGTGGACAAGGTGGCGGGGTCGTTCGACATCGCCACCGCCGACGGCCGCTCGTTCCATGCGGTCTACGGGCTTTCGACCGACTGGATCTTCAAGACGACGGGGAGGTTCGTGCCGGTGGCCGCGTCGCTCGGCGTCGCCGCCCTGCGCGACACCGCGTTCGTGGACGTGTACGGGACGTTCGATTCCATGCTCGTCCTGCACGCGGACGAGGTGACGATCACCTTCCCGGACGAGGTCTCCGGGACCGTGGCGGCCGGATGGACCGACAACAGCTTCAAGCTGACCGTCGGGGCCGACAACATCGTCGTCCTCGCGCGGCCGGACCGGGTCAACGCGCTGTTCGACAACAACGTGGCTCCGTACGACCTGCTGACGGACTCCGCGGTCGTCCCGGGGGCGAACGTGACCGCTCGTGGGTACGCGACTGCGGAAGGGATCGAGGCGTACTGGATTTCCGTCGGTCCGTAGGACCGGCGGGATCGAGGCCGCGCGGCGGGAAGAGAGCCCCCGGGGGTCGCGACCCCCGGGGGCTCTTTCGTTCAGGTGTGCTCGATCTGGTACTGCTCGATGTGGAACTTCTCCGACGCGGAGATGTTGATCTTCATCCCGTACCGGTTCTCGAGCCGCTCGATGTGCTCGCGGTCCTCGCCGAACATCTCCTCGGCCAGGGCGGGGTGGACGACGAGCGACACCTGTCGTCCGGCCAGCAGCGCAGCCTGGCGCTCGAGCGCCCGGAAGATCTCGTAGCAGATCGTCTTCTTCGACTTGATGTGCCCCTCCCCGGAGCAGTAGGGGCACGCCTCCGAGAGCGATCGCCCCAGGCTCTCGCGCACGCGCTTCCGGGTCATCTCCACCAGGCCGAGCTCGGAGATCTTGCAGATCGTCGTCTTGCTCCGGTCGGCGCGCAGCGCCTCCACGAGGGACTGGTAGACCTTGTCCCGGTTCTCCTCGCTCTTCATGTCGATGAAGTCGATGATGATGATCCCCCCGATGTTCCGGAGCCGGAGCTGGTACACGATCTCCTTGACCGCCTCGAGGTTGATCTTGACCGTCGTCTCCTCGAGCGAGGTGCGCCCCACGTACTTGCCCGTGTTCACGTCGATCACGGTGAGCGCCTCCGTCTGCTCGATCACGATGTAGCCGCCGCTCTTGAGCCAGACCTTCTTGTCGAGCGCCCGCGCGAGCTCGATCTCGATCCCGTAGTGGTCGAACAGGGGCTGGGGCCCGTCGTACAGCTCGATCCGGTCCTGGATGCGCGGGAAGAACTGCGAGGCGAAGTTCCGGATCCGCACGTACTCCTCCTCGGAGTCGACCACGATCCGGTCGGTGTCGGCGGTGAAGAGGTCGCGCACCGCCCGCAGGGAGAGGGACAGCTCCCGGTGGACGAGGGTGGGCGCGTTCGAGACGTCGCCCTTCTTCCGGACCGTGTCCCAGAGGCGGACCAGGTAATCCATGTCCGCCTTGAGCTCCGCCTCGGTTCGCCCTTCCGCCGCGGTGCGCACGATGGCGCCCATCCCGTCGGGGCGGATCGTCTCGACGAGCCGGTGCAGGCGGTCGCGCTCCTCGGTCTCTTCGATCCGTCGGGAGATGCCGACGTGGCTCGACCAGGTGAGGACGACGAGGTAGCGGCCGGGGAGGGCGATGTGGCTCGTGATGCGCGCCCCCTTGGTTCCGAGCGGCTCCTTGGAGACCTGGACGAGAAGGTGCTGACCCTCGCGGATCAGCCCCTCGATCGGCGGGACGTAGCGATCCTGCTCGAACCGCGCCGGCTGGATGTCCATGTCCTCGGGCAGCTCCGCCTCCCCGTTCCCGTCGGTGTCGAAGTCGAGCCGGGGCGTGATGAAGTCGCCCGCGTACAGGAATCCGGCCTTCTCCATGCCGATGTCGACGAAGGCGGCCTGCATTCCCGGGAGGACCCGGATCACCTTCCCCTTGTAGATGTTCCCGACGATGTTCCGCTCGTCGCGTCGCTCGACCAGAAGCTCGGTCAGGACGCCGGATTCGAGCGTCGCGACGCGCGTCTCGTAGGGGGAGGCGTTGAGGACGATGAGCTTGGTCGCCTTCTGCACGCTATCCTTTCCGCCGCGGGACGAGCGCGGTCGACACCTTCGTCGTCGCGAACCGGTCCGGGGGCAGGGGGACGCCCAGGAGCGCGGTCGCCGCGTCGAGCGGCCGGACGCCCCTGCCGGTCCCCTGTACGATTGTAATGAAGAGGGATTCCCCGATCACCTGGAAATTCGGCACCAGGGGCTTCAGGTCGACCGCGGTCTGCCGGCCCTCGCGCGCCGGCGCCGCGGGGACGGCGTCCGCGGTCCGGAGGGCGTCGAGGGCCCGGGCGACGCTCTCGGGTCCGGCTTCCTCGGGGAGGCGGTTCGGGGGAACGGGATCGATCCGGTATTCGGAGACCAGGTCGAAGTCGGCGAGGCGCGCTTCCCCGGGGGCGAGGAGGCGGGCGTCGAGCGGCGCGATTCCCGGCGGAAGACAGGCCGGCAGCCGCTTCATCAGGTCGTGGACGACCGTCGGGCGCGCGAAATCCGCCTCCACGAACTCGGCGAGACTCTCCGTGCCCACGGGAAGGGCCGGAGAGAACGAGAGGCGGGGGGCCGGGTTGAATCCCTGGCTGTAGGCGGGCGTGAACCCGGCGCGCCGCAGCGCCCGCGCCCACAGGGACTGGATCTCGAGCCCGCTCAGGTAGCGCGCCGGCCCCTCCTTGGCGTACCGGATCCGGACCCGGAAGCGCGCCAGCGGTGCCGGAGGCGTCTCCGCTGAAGCGCGGCGCTCCGGCAGCCCGTCCTCGGGCGGGGGCGGCTCGAACGTGACGTTGGCCAGCCCCGGCGGACACGCCCCGCACGCCGAGCAGGGGCCCTTGCGGCAGTCCGGCGTCGCTTCGCCTTCCCGGGCTTTGCGCCGTTCCGCGAGGAGGAAGTCCCGGTCGATCCCGGCGTCCACCGTGTCCCAGGGAAGGGGCTGCCCCGGCGCCCGCTCCCGCAGGTATTCCGCCGGGTCGATCCCGGCGTCCGCGAACGCCTGGCGCCAGGCGTCCTGGCGGAGCTCCTCGGTCCAGGCGTCGAACCGCGCCCCGCGGCGCCATGCGGCGATCAGGACCGCGGACAGCCTGTCGTCGCCGCGCGAAAAGACGCCCTCGAGCTCGGACATGGCCGGCGCGTGGAATTTCACCTCGGCGTTCCGGTCCCGTCCGACCGCGCTCTTGACGAGGCGGACCCGCTCCTCGATCTCCTCCCGCCCGATCTGGCGCTCCCACTGGAACGGCGTGTGCGGCTTGGGAACGAACGCGGACAGGCTCGCCGTCACCGTGTTGCGCTTCCCGTGGCGCCGCGCGACGGCGGCGACCCGGCGGACGAGATCCCCGATCGCGCGGACGTCCTCCGCCGTCTCGCCGGGGAGGCCGACCATGAAGTAGAGCTTGAGGGTCCGCCACCCGTTGGCGAAGATCCAGTCGGCCGTCCGGAACAGTTCCTCGTCGCGGATCTCCTTGTTGACCGCGCGGCGGAGACTCTCGGTGCCCGCTTCCGGAGCGAGCGTGAACCCGGTCTTGCGGACCCTGCGGATCTGGCGCACGGTGTTCTCCCGAAGGGCGTCCAGCCGCAGGGACGGCAGCGACACGGAGACCCGCTCGGGCGAGAGCGTTTCCATCGCTTCGGTGATCAGGCGGTCGATGCACCCGTAGTCGGCGGCGGACAGGGAGAGCAGGCCCACCTCGTCGTAGCCCGTCGCGGCCGCCGTCTTCTGGAGGTAGCGCAGCAGGAGGAGCGGGTCGCGCTCGCGGACGGGCCGGTAGACGTAGCCGGCCTGGCAGAAGCGGCACCCGCGGGTGCAGCCCCGGGAGATCTCGACGCTCAACCGGTCGTGGACGATCCGCATCGCCGGCAGGATGGGGGCCGGCAGCAGGGGAGAGCGCGCCAGGTCCGGAAGCACCCGGCGGACGACGCGCGCGGAGACGCCGGGGACGAAGACCCCCTCGATCCGCGAGAGGCCGCGCAGCAGATCGGTCCGGGTGCCGCCCGACCGCTTCCGCTCCCGGACGCGGTCGAGGATCTCGATGATCGCCTCCTCCCCGTCGCCGACGAGGAGGGCGTCGAAGAAGGCGGCGACGGGCGCGGGGTTCATCGTGCAGACGCCCCCGCCCAGGACGAGGGGATCGTCCTCGCCGCGCTCCGCGGCGAGAAGCGGTATGCCCGCGAGATCCAGCATGGCCAGCACGTTGGTGTACGTGAGTTCGTACGACAGCGAGAATCCCACGACGTCGAATTCCCGCGCGGGGTGGCCGGACTCGAGGGAGCGGAGCGGCGTCCCGCTCTCCTTCAGGTGCGCTTCCATGTCCCGCCACGGGGCAAAGGCGCGCTCGCAGAGCGTCCCGGGCCGGGCGTTGAGAATCTCGTGCAGCAGCAGGATTCCCAGGTGGGACATGCCGATCTCGTAGACGTCCGGGAAGGCGAGGAGCGTCCTGGTCTCCGCCGATTCCCAGGGGATCGACGGCTTCCGGACCTCGCAGCCGGAATAGCGCGACGGCTTCTGGATCGCGTGCGGAATGCTCTGCATCCTTCTACAATCCCAATATATTTTTGAAAAATCAACGCGCTCACGTTAAATTATGCGGTGAACACGGCGACGGGGGCGAAAGGCATCGGTGCGTCTCATGTGGAGCCAGGGGGCTGAGGTCGCCTTCCGCGAAGACGAGTTCTTCGGCCGGGAGGCGGAGCTGACGGCCCTGCTGCGCGTGGGCCTCGAAGGGCGGACCGGCATCGGGGCGTCCGTGCTCATCTACGGGCGGCCCAACATCGGGAAGTCGTCCCTCCTGCTCAAGACGAAGGCGGATCTCCAGTCGCTCCCCGAAGGGACGGCGCTTCCCCGGCCGTTCCCGTTCTACTACTCCTTCAGCAAGATCCTGTCCCACCCGCTCGCGCTCTCCCAGCACTTCCTCCAGGAATACATGTGGCAGCTCCTCGCGTTCCTCGGCGAAGAGCCGCAGGCCGCCTTCGATCCCGAGGCGATGTGCGAGGCGCTGGGCAGCCACGGCCTTGCCGGCTGCGGCGACTTCGTCGCCGCCCACCGGAAATACTCGGACGCGGGAGACGGGCTCTCCGCGCTGGCCAACGCCTTCTCCTTTCCCTTCACGACCGGGGGAAAGGAGTTCTACCCGGTGTTCCTGCTCGACGACTTCCAGTACACGATCAAGCTGCAGAACATTCCCGACGGGGCCATATTCTCCATCCTGCGGCCCTACATCAAGTCCGGCCACTTCCCGATGATCGTGTCGGGCTCCTCGCCCGGGCACGTGACGTCCTCCCTCAAGCGCGAGGGGCTGTACGGCTCCTTCCAGCTGATCGAGGTCGGCGGGATTTCCCCCGAGGCGTCGGTGAGGATGTGGGCCTCCCTGTTCGAGAAGCGCCAGGTCCGGATGCCGGATCACCTGCTTTCGCGGGCCGGGGAGCGCCTCGGCCACGTGCCGATCTACCAGCGCATGTTCGCGGAGGACCTCTCCTTCCGGAACGCCCAGGTGACCGACGACGTCGGTTTCGAGAACATGTACGCCCTGTCCGTCACGGAAGGCAAGCTCAACCGCTACTGGCGGGAGTTCTTCGAGAACGCCTTCCCGGCGCGGTCCCAGAGGGCCAGGGCCGTCCGGTTCCTGAAGCGGGTCCTGTGCGACCGGTTCCCGATCGATTCCGTCGAGGGGGCGCTCTCCCTCATGGGGGCGCCGCCGGAGGAGGGAATGGACGTCCTGTCGGGCCTCGAGTTCAAGGGGCTCATCAAGTCCGACTTCGAGCACATCGACTTCGTCGACGACCCGGTCCTGGCGGATTTTCTCTACTGGGCCTTCGAGCGCGGCGTCCTCGGCAGGAGCCCGTCCCAGACGGCCGCGGCGATCGTCCAGGCCAAGCTGTCCCGGGTCGCCCTCGAGGCCGGCGGCGGAGAGCGCGACAGGCGGGCCGCCGCGGCCAAGGAGCTCTTGCGGCGGTGGGACTGCCGCGAGGTCCCGGCCGTGCTGTTCGACTTCGCGAGATTCCGGGACAAGTACGGGGGGAAGGGCCTCCTCGAGGTCGTGATCGGACTGGGCGAGGAGGCCGACAAGGTGCGCCTGCCCAAGATCAGCTCCGTCTCGACGGGCTACCGGACGCGGCGGGGCGGCGCACGGTTCGACTTCGACCTCGTCGCCTACGGGTTCCGGGACGGCGACTTTTCGGAAGCGAACCTGGTGATCTGGGCGGTGGACGTCTGCGTCGAGAGGACGCTCGCGAAGCTCGAGGTCGAGCATTTCGAAAACCGGTGCCGCCTCCTCGCGATCGAGAAGGGTCTCCGGGAGGACCAGCTCCGGAAGTGGATCCTCTTCGACGGCTCCGCGGAGCAGGCCGCGCTCGAGGCCGCCGCGCGCTTCGGCATCCACCTCACCCACGGCGCGCAGGTGCGCCTCTTCCTCAACCTCTTCGGGATGGAGGACATCGGCGGGGGCGCGCCGCCGCCCCCGGCGCCGGACTCCGCGGCGCAGGACCGGCCCCTCGAATTCGAGCTTGTCCTGCCGATCAAGTCGGAGACGGAGGTCGTCGCGGCGCGCGTGGCGGAGGAGGTGGCGGGCTACGCGTCGCTGGACAAGGACACGGTGGACCGCGTGAAGATGGCGATCATCGAGGCGTGCATCAACGCCTTCGAGCACAGCGGCGTCGCGACGGGAAAGGTCAGGCTCCGTTACGTCCTGTCGCCGGGAAAGATCGAGCTCTTCGTCCAGGACGAGGGGAAGGGGTTCCGCGCCGACGGGAAGGAGCCCGACTCCCGGCGCAACCGGGGATGGGGGTTGAAACTGATCCGCGAACTGGTGGATGATGTGGAGGTCGCGACGGGGGACGCGGGAACCACCGTCCGGATGGTGAAGTATTTCGGGCGCGATACCGCCGCGGGCGCGACGAAGACGCCGGACGCCGAGGAGTGAGCCGCCGTGAGCTATCTGACCGTCGAGTCCCGCGAGGTGAACGGAACCCGGATCCTGTACCTGAACGGCTACCTGAACAGCCTTCTCGGCGAAGAGGTCGCGAGGATGGTCGGGGCGGTCCTCGATGCCGGGGGAGAGCGCGTCCTGCTCAACTTCGAGGGGACCAGGCTCATCAACAGCATCGGCATCTCGTTCATCATCGGCGCCGTCGAGAGGATGGCGGCGCGGAACGGGACGCTCGCGTTCTGCTCGCTGTCTCCCATCAACCGCGAGCTCTTCCGGATCACCGGGGTCGCGCGGGACGTCAGGTCCTTCCGGACCGAGGACGAGGCGCTCGCCTGGCTCGGCCGGCGCGCCTAGCCGGCCGCCCGGCATCCCGCCGGCGCGCGGGTCGACCCGGGGCCGGGAAGAGCGGCCCGGAAAGCGCGTTCAGATCGAGGCGAGCAGCGAGCGCAGGGCGGCGATCGACCTGTGGAAGTGCTCCACCCGGTGCGGCTCCACGGTGAGGATCGGCTGCGCTCCGGCGTCCCTCACGGCCAGGATCACCCCGAGAAAGTTGATGGACCCTTCGCCCACCGGGAGGTGATCGTCCCGCGCGCCCCGGTTGTCGTGAACGTGCATCTCCCGGATCAGGGGACCGAGCGCCTCCGCCCATTTCTGGACGGGGATGCGCGAGAAGAGGGTCGCGTGCCCCGGGTCGAAGCAGAAGGACAGGCGCGCGGATCCCACGGCGTCCCGGAGCCGGAGCAGGTGGTCGGGCACGTCGTCGAAGACGTTCTCCAGGAAGATGTCGACTCCCGCGTCCTCCGCCGCCTGCGCGATCTCCGAGAAGGAGCGGCGCGCCGGCTCGAGCCACTTCTCGGGCGCGAAGTCGAAGATCCAGTCGAAGTAGCCGCCGTGGACGACGATCCCCCTCGGGCGGAATGCCGGGGCCAGGGCAATGGCCTGGCGGAGGCGGCGGACGGAGAGGCGGCGGGCCTCCTCGTCGCGCGCACCCGGCCAGATGTCCTCGAAAGGGGCGTGGAACGTCGACGAGGCGACTCCCGCCGCGCGGAGCGCCTCCGCGGCCGCGTGGGCCCGCCCGGGCGAGAGGGCGTCCAGCACGGACGAGGAGAAGTAGATCTCGGCCCCCACGCCCTTCCCGGCGAGCAGCGCCGCCGTGCCCGGCGCCTCGAGCATCGGAAACGGGACCGTGCTGTGGATCGTCGATTCCATCGGGCCTCCCCCGGGCGTCCCGTGCCGGGACCGGGGAGAAGATACAGCATCCGGCGCGCCCGGGCAAGCGCGCGCCGGGAAACTGCTTGACATGCACATGGTATACTGCATACATTATCGGGAACCGGGTGAGGGGCAAAGCGTTTGCAGAAGCTCAAGATCCAGATCGACAATCACATGACACTCCGCGAGAAGATCGTGGAAACGGTGCGCAGCGCCATCGTCAACGGGCACCTGCCGGCCGGGACGCGCGTCGCGGAGCCCGAGCTCGCGGACCGGTTCGGCATCAGCCGGACCCCCATCCGCGAGGCCTTCCGGCAGCTCGAGTCCGAAGGGTTCATCACGGTGGTCCCCCGGAAGGGCGCCGTCGTGGCGTCTCTCTCGGCGAACGACGTGTCCGACTTCTACGACCTCAAGGCCCTCCTCGAAGGGTACGCCGCGCGCTGCGCCGCCAGAAAGCTGACCGAGAAGGATCTCTCCAAGATGGAGTCGGTGAACCGCCAGATGGAGCTGGCTGCCGCCAGGAAGGACCTCCGGAAGGTCCTGACGCTCCACAACGAGTTCCACGACGTCTTCCTCACCGCGTGCGGCAACGAGAAGCTCCACGCCCTGGTCCAGAGCCTCGTCATGCAGTTCCAGCGGTTCCGCCTCATCCTCGCGATGCCGGGGCGCATCGAGGGTTCCATCAAGCAGCACCGCGAGATCATCGACGCCTTCCGGAAGCAGGACGGGGCCCTCGCCGAGGCGCTCGTCCAGAAGAACGCCATCTACGGGAAGAAGATCCTGCTCCGGGAACTCGCCAAGGGGTGATCCGGGCCGGTCATGCCCGACGCGGACGCACTTCGCCGGATCCCGTCCGTCGCCTTTCTCCTCGAAACCGCTGACGTCAGGACGCTCCTGGGGCGACACCCGCGCGCGGTGGTCGTGGACGCCATCCGGAAGGGCCTCTCCGCGATGCGGCTGGAGGCGGTCCGTTCGGGCGGCGCGGAGGCGCGCACCCGGGAGGAGTGGGCGTCGGCGCTCATCGCCCGGCTGCCCGCGGACATCGCGGCGGCCGAGGGGATCCCCTTCAGGCCGGTGATCAACGCGACCGGAATCGTCATCCATACCAACCTCGGGCGCGCCCCGCTGGCGGAGGAGGCGGTGCGGGCGGTCTCCCGGACGGCGGGGCGGTACGCGAACCTGGAGTACGACCTCGACGCCGGGCGACGCGCGACGCGGGTCTCCCTCGTGGAGGAGGCGATTCTCGCGCGCACGGGGGCCGAGGCCGCGCACGTGGTCAACAACAACGCCGCGGCGGTGCTCCTGTGCCTCGCGGGGCTCGCGCGCGGCAGGGACGTTATCGTGAGCCGGGGAGAGCTCGTCGAGATCGGCGGGTCGTTCCGGATCCCGGACATCATGGCCGAAAGCGGCGCGAATCTCGTCGAGGTGGGAACTACCAACCGCACGAGGATCGCGGACTACGAGCGGGCGGCGGGGCCACGGACCGCGCTTCTCCTCAAGGTCCACCGGTCCAACTTCAGCATGTCCGGCTTCATCGAGGAGGCATCCGCCGCCGACCTCGCCGCCCTGGGGGGGCGCCTCGGAATCCCGGTCATGGAGGACCTCGGCTCGGGGGCGCTGTTCGATTTCCAGGCGGCGGGGATTCCCGGAACGCCGACGGTCCGGCAGGCGCTGGCGGCGGGGCCGGGGATCGTGACCGTCAGCGGCGACAAGCTCCTGGGGGGGCCCCAGGCCGGAATCATCGTGGGGAGCAGGGCTCTCGTCCTCCCCCTGCGAAGGCACCCCCTGTCGCGCGCCTTGAGGGTGGACAAGCTGTGCCTGGCCGCGCTGGCCGCCACGCTGGGTCTGTACGCCGACGAGAGGCAGGCGGCCGCCCGGGTCCCGGTCCTGCGGATGATGACCGAGCCCGAGAGCGGGGTGCGCGCCCGCGCGAGGCGGCTTGTCCGGCTGGCGGGGCGGCCCGGCGGCGGCGCCGGGGACCTCGTCCTGACGGTGGAGCGCGGGCTCTCCTCGCCGGGGGGCGGCGCGATGCCGGACGTCGGGATCCCCACGGCGTGCGTCGCGGTGTCCCATCCGGCCGTTCCGGTCGAGGAGCTCGAGGCGAGGCTCCGGAAAGGGACCCCGCCCGTGGTGGCGCGGATCGCGAAGGGCAGGCTCCTTCTCGACATGCGCACCGTGGGCGCCGGGGAACTCAGGGATCTCGCGGCCGCTCTGGTCGCGGCCGGGGAAAGCCGGCCTTGACCGTCTCACCCCGGACGGATAGAGTGGTTCCATATTTTCTTTTCCGGGGCCCCGATGCTCAACTCCGGCGTTCTCGTTCTGAACAGGGCCTTCTTCCCGGTCCACGTGACGAGCGCCCGCAGGGCGTTCTGCCTGCTCTACGCGGGCCTCGCGCGGGCCGTCACGCCCCAGTACGAGCTTTTCGACTTCAAGTCGTGGAGCGATCTCTCCGCCCGCGCCGGTGACGACGCCGTCGGCCTCGTCGGGAGAATGATCCGGGTCCCCCGCGTGGTCGTCCTGACCGCGTACGACAGGATCCCGCGGCGCACGGTGCGGTTCAGCCGCCGCAACATCTTCATCCGCGACCGGAACACCTGCCAGTACTGCGGGAAGTCGCACGCGACCGCCGAGCTCAATCTCGACCACGTGACCCCGAGGTCCCGGGGCGGGGCGACGAGCTGGGAGAACATCGTCTGCAGCTGCCTGCCGTGCAACAAGCGGAAAGGGGGACGGCTTCCCGACGAGGCGGGGATGCGCCTGGTCGGGAGGCCGTCGAGGCCGCACTGGGCGCCGCAGTACGCGTTCTCGCTCCGCTCCCCGATCCACAAGGAGTGGCTTCCGTTCCTCAACCTGGTCGACGTGACGTACTGGAACCTCGAGCTCGAGGCCTGACCGGGCGAAGGGGCGTCTCTTTCTGGAATCCCTCCTCTTCATCGTCGGACACCCCCTGTCGCACACGTTAAGCCCCGCGATGCACAACGGCGTGATCCGGAGGCGCGGTCTTCCCTTGCGCTACGTGGCCGTGGACCTCGCGCCGGGGCGGCTGCCCGATTTCCTGAGGGTGGTCCGGCAGGCGAACGTCCTGGGAGGGAACGTGACGATCCCCTTCAAGGAAGAGGCGGCCGCGCTGGCCGACGGGCGCTCGGAGGCCGTGGCCCTCTGCGGGGCCGCGAACGTTCTCCGCGTCCGGGACGGGCGTCTCCGGGCCGAGAACACGGACGGCCCGGGTTTCCTGGATGCCGTGGAAGGGGCCGGCTGGGGACGGCGGTTCCGGCGCGTCGTCGTCCTCGGCGCGGGCGGGTCCGCCCGGGGGATTGCCCACGCGCTCGCGCGGTCGGGGACGCGGGAGATGACCCTGCTCAACCGGCGGCCGGAGCGCGCCCGCGAGATCGCCCGGGCCCTCGGCCCCGCGTTCCCCCGGATGACGATCGGCTCCGGTGCGCTGATCCGGTCGAAAATCAAGGAGGAATTCAAGGGGGCCGACCTGATCGTGCAATGCACCTCCCTCGGCCTGCACGGCGAGTGGGAGGATTTCCCCGCGGAAGCAGTAGAGAAATCGACGCGGTTTGCCGATATAGTCTACCGCCGGGGAGGGACCGCCCTTGTCCGCGAGCTGAGGAAACGGGGGGTCGCCGCCATCGACGGCCTTCCGATGCTGGCGCACCAGGCGGCCAGGAGTTTCGCATTGTGGACGGGCCGTTCGGTGCCCGCGGAGGAGTATCTCTCGCTGGCCAGGCGCGCACTTTCGGCGGCCGCCGCGAAGGCGCCTTGACAGTTGAACAAAAAGTTATACAATTATGCGTATTTTAAGCTAAATATCGGGTGAATCCGCAATGTCGGTGATGGCGACCAAGATCGGTGAAATGCTTTTAAAGGGAAACGTTATCAGTCCGGATCAGCTCCGGACCGCGCTCGAAACACAGAAGCGGACGAAGGAGCGGATCGGGACGGTCCTCGTCAAGTCCGGCTTCATCAAGGAGCCGGAGCTCCTCTCGTTCATCGGGCGGCAGTTCAACGTTCCCGTGGTCGATCTGTCCAAGTACGAGATCAATCCCGAGGTCGTCCGCCTCCTGCCCGAGGACATGGTCCAGAAGAACCTCGCCCTGCCCATCAACAGGGTGGGCGCCAAGCTCATCGTCGCCGTGGCGGACCCGTCCAACATGGCCATCCTGGATGCCATCGGGTTCAAGACCGGCTACGCGGTCGAGCTCGTCCTCGCCTCGGAAAAGGACATCACGACCGCCATCAACAAGTTCTTCGACCGGTCCCTCGAGTTCAAGGACATCATCGCCGACCTCGACGAGGACCTCGAGGTGGTCCGGGAGGAGGAGGTCGACGTCTCCGAGCTCGAGCGGGGGATCGACGACGCCCCGGTCGTGAAGCTCGCCAACTTCATCCTGACCGACGCCATCAAGCGGCGGGCGTCGGACATCCACATCGAGCCGTACGAGAAGGAGTTCAGGGTCCGGTACCGGGTCGACGGCGTGCTCTACGAGACCATGCGGCCGCCCCTCAAGATGAAGAACGCCCTCTCCTCGCGGCTGAAGATCCTCTCGACGCTCGACATCGCCGAGCGCCGCCTTCCCCAGGACGGCCGGATCAAGCTGAAGATGGGGAAGGGAAGCGAGATGGATTTCCGCGTCTCCGTCCTGCCGACGATCTACGGCGAGAAGATCGTGCTCCGGCTCCTCGACAAGTCGAGCCTCCAGCTCGACATGACCAAGCTCGGGTTCGAGACGGAGTCGCTCAAGGACTTCGTGGAGGCGATCCACCGGCCCTATGGAATGGTGCTCGTCACGGGCCCCACGGGCTCGGGGAAGACGACGACGCTCTACTCGGCCCTGTCCGACCTGAACAAGACGAGCGACAACATCTCCACCGCGGAGGACCCGGTCGAATACAACTTCGCGGGCATCAACCAGGTGCAGATCAAGGAGGAGATCGGCCTGACGTTCGCGGCGTGCCTGCGCTCCTTCCTGCGCCAGGACCCCGACATCATCATGGTGGGCGAGGTCCGGGACTACGAGACCGCCGAGATCGCGGTCAAGGCGGCCTTGACGGGCCATCTCGTCCTGTCGACCCTGCATACGAACGACGCCCCGAGCACCGTCACCCGTCTCCTCAACATGGGCATCGAGCCGTTCCTCGTCTCGTCGTCCCTCAACCTCATCCTCGCCCAGCGCCTCGCCCGGAGGGTCTGCCAGAACTGCAGGGAGGATCAGAAGATCCTGCCGAAGGCGCTCGTCGACGCCGGGATGAAGCCCGAGCGCGTGAAGCTTGCCCGGCCGTCCCGGGGCAAGGGATGCGACGACTGCAACTCCACGGGGTTCCGCGGACGTGTCGCGCTCTACGAGGTGATGCCCGTGCGCGAGGAGATCAAGGACCTCGTCCTGCGCGGCGGATCGGCGCTCGAGATCAAGCGGGAGGCGATCCGCCTGGGCATGAAGACCCTGCGCCAGGCGGGCCTTTCGAAGGTGGAAGAGGGGGTCACCACGCTCGAGGAAGTGCTGCGGGTGACGGCCCCCGATTAACGAACAGGCGCGAGGTGCAGCCGATCATGATGAACGCGCACGAGCTTCTGACCATCATGTACGAGAAGGGGGCGTCCGACCTCCACATCACGACCGGCATCGCGCCGACGATCCGGGTCGACGGGCGTCTGCAGCCGCTCTCGGCCGAGCCGCTGACCCCCCAGGACACCAAGAGGCTCTGCTACAGCATCCTGACGGAAGCCCAGAAGCAGAAGTTCGAGGAGGATTGGGAGCTCGACCTCTCCTTCGGCGTGAAGGGCCTGAGCCGGTTCCGGGCCAACATCTACATGCAGCGCGGCGCGGTGGCCGGCGCCTTCCGGACGATCCCGTTCCGGGTCCGCACGTTCGAGGAGCTCGGCCTGCCTCCCGTGGCCAAGGAGCTGTGCAAGAGGCCCCGGGGCCTCGTGCTCGTGACGGGGCCCACCGGCTCCGGCAAGTCGACGACCCTGGGGGCCATGATCGACAAGATCAACACGGAACGGCAGGAGCACATCGTCACGGTCGAGGATCCGATCGAGTACCTGCACCCCCACAAGAAGTGCCTCGTCAACCAGCGCGAGGTGACCGCCGACACGCAGAGCTTCAAGAGGGCGCTCAAGTACGTCCTCAGGCAGGACCCCGACGTGGTCCTCATCGGCGAGATGCGGGACCTGGAGACGATCGAGGCCGCGCTCACGGTCGCGGAGACCGGCCACCTCGTGTTCGCGACGCTGCACACCAACTCCTGCGTCCAGACGATCAACCGGATCCTGGACGTCTTCCCCCCGTACCAGCAGCCGCAGGTCCGCGCCCAGCTCTCGTTCGTCCTCGAGGGGGTGCTCTCGCAGATCCTCATCCCGAAGGCGTCCGGGGGGGGGCGGGTGCTCTGCCTCGAGATCATGATCCCCAACCCGGCCATCCGCAACCTCATCCGCGAGGAGAAGGTCCACCAGATCTACTCCCAGATGCAGGTGGGCCAGGCCAAGTTCGGGATGCAGACGATGAACCAGTCGCTTCTCGCCGCCTACCTCCGCCGGGACATCACGCTGGACGACGCGGTCGGGAGAAGCCAGGACCCCGAGGAGTTCAAGACCCTGCTCCAGGCGGCGCAGAGCGCGGCCCCGGCCGCCGGGCGCCGGGCTTGAGGGAAGGGGGCGGGAGGAGACGATGCCGAAATTCGCGTGGGAAGGGAAGACCAGGACGGGGACCGTGATGACCGGCGAGCTCGAGGCGCCCAACGAGGCGTTCGTCCTCGCCCAGCTTCGCCGCCAGCAGATTCTCCCGGTCAAGGTCAAGGCCAAGGCGAGGGAGTTCCACCTCAGGCGCCCGGGCTCCGGCAGGGTCGGCCAGAAGGACCTGGCCATCTTCACCCGGCAGTTCGCCACGATGATCGACGCCGGCCTTCCGCTCGTCCAGTGCCTCGACATCCTCGGATCCCAGCAGACCAACGCGGCGTTCAAGTCCGCCATCATGAAGGTCAAGGAGGACGTGGAAAGCGGCTCGACGTTCGCCGACGCCCTCGGGAAGCACCCGAGGATCTTCGACAACCTCTACGTGAACCTCGTCGCCGCCGGCGAGGTCGGCGGGATCCTGGACACGATCCTGGCGCGCCTCGCGACGTACATCGAGAAGGCGCTGAAGCTCTCCAAGCAGATCAAGGGCGCGATGGTCTACCCGTCGACGATCCTCGCCGTGGCGCTGACGGTGACCACCGTGCTCCTGCTGTACGTCATCCCGATCTTCGGGAAGATGTTCACGGAGTCGGGGCAGGCCCTGCCGGGGCCGACCCAGTTCGTCATGGACCTGAGCGCCTTCTCGCGGAAATACTTTCTCGTCTTCGTGGCCGGCATCATCGCGTTGGTCGTCGCCATCCGCGCCTACTACAAGCGGGAGACGGGGCGCCGGAACATCGACCGGCTTCTCCTCAAGGTGCCGGTCCTGGGAAGCCTGATCCAGCGGATCGCGGTCGCGCGGTTCTCGCGGACGCTCGGGACCATGATCAGCAGCGGCGTCCCCATCCTGGAGAGCATGGATATCGTCGCCAAGTCCGCGGGCAACAAGATCATCGAGGAGGCCATCGTCCGGGCCCGGGCGAGCATCAGCGAAGGCAAGACGATCGCGGAACCGCTCGCCGAGAGCAACGTGTTCCCCGGCATGGTGACGCAGATGGTCGGCGTCGGGGAGGCGACGGGCGCGCTCGACGCGATGCTGAACAAGATCGCGGACTTCTACGACGATGAGGTGGACGCCGCCGTCGCGGCCCTGACCGCCCTTCTCGAGCCCATGCTGATGATCTTCCTGGGCGTCGTCATCGGCGGGCTCGTCATGGCGATGTACCTGCCCATCTTCAAGCTGGCCGGAGCGATAGGAGGGTAGGCGGTGCCTCCGGTCTCCGCAAGGAGACGTGGGGAGGACGGCGGAGGGGCGCGGAACCTCCTGCTCCTGCGCACGGGGATCACCTTCGCGCTCCTGGCGTCGGTCGTCTCCGTCCACTTCCGCGACCCCGAGCTTCTCCTGACCCGCGGCTTCCAGTACCTCTACGCGGCGGTCGTTCTCTCCTACGGGTGGCTTCTCGTCCGGTACGCCCTGTGGGCGAGCCGGGAGCTCTCCGGCGCGGTCCTGGTCGTCCAGGCGCTGGTCGACGTGACGTTCGTCTCGATCATCGTCTACGCCACGGGGCTCTTCGACAGCGTGTTCGCCTTCATGTACGGCGTGATCATCCTCCTCGGAAGCATCGAGTTGTACATGAGGGGCGCGATGCTGTGGGCGGCGCTCTCCGTCGTCTCGTACGTCTCCCTTCTCGTCCTCCAGACCCAGGGGAACCTCCTGCCGCCGGGCGCCGAGAACGTGCCGCTCCGCTGGGAGAGCGTGGTGCGGCCCGCGCTCACGAACTCCATCGGGTTCCTCATGACGGGGGTTCTCTCGGGTCTCCTCGGCGAGGACATCCGCAGGACCCGCCGCCGCATCCTCGACCACGAGGGCATCCTCCAGCAGCTGGAATCGTTTCACAAGCACGTCATCGACAACATCCCGTCGGGCATCCTGACGACGGACGTCGAGGGGCGCGTGAACCTGGTCAACGACACGGCGTGCCAGATCCTCGAGATGCGCCGGGAGGACGTGACCGGAAGGCCGGTCGAGAGTCTCATGGCCGGGCTCGCGACCGACGGGACCCGGAGCGAATTCCGCCTGCCGCGGCCGGAGATCGTGTTCCGCAGGGCCGACGGCGCGGAGATCTTCCTCGGTTTCTCGGCGTCGCCGCTGAAGGACGCGGAGGGAAAGCCGATCGGGCGGGTGATCATCTTCCAGGACCTGACGCCGGTCAAGCAGATGGAGGAGCGGATCCGTCTCTCCGACCGGCTCGCGGGCGTCGGCGAGCTTGCGGCGGGGCTCGCGCACGAGATCCGGAATCCCCTGGCGTCCATTGCCGGCGCGTCGCAGATGCTCAAGGAGTCCCCGGGGATCCCCGCGGATTCGAGGCCGCTCCTGGAGATCATCGAGCGGGAGAGCACCCGCCTCAACGGCCTCATCACCGACTTCCTCGCCTACACCGGGCCGTCGCTCAAGAGCAGCGGCTCCGTGCGTCTCGGCGACGTGATGGCGGAGATCGTCGAGGCGGTGCGGGCCGGCGAGGCCCGGGAGAAGGGCGTCGAGGTCGAGACGCTGTCGATGAGCGACGTGAGCGTGGAGGGAGACGCGGAGCAGCTGAAGCAGGTCATCTGGAACCTGGTGCGCAACGCCATCCAGGCCACCCCCGCGGGCGGGAAGGTCCGGCTCGACCTGCTCTCCCAGGTCCGGCACGGGGAGCGGTACGCGGTCGCGACGGTGAGCGATACCGGGCAGGGGATCGAGCCCCACATCATGGGGAAGATCTTCAACCCCTTCTACACGTCCAAGGAAGGGGGGACGGGCCTCGGGCTCGCCATCTCGCAGAGAATCGTCCACGTCCATCGCGGATTCGTCGAGGTCAAGTCGGCTCCCGGCCACGGCAGCGTCTTCTCGGTCTTCCTCCCCGAGTGTCGCGAGGCGGTCCATGCCGGCTCCTCCGGCTCCTGAAGCGCGCGTCACGGTCGTCGGCGCGGGGCTGGCCGGGTCCGAGGCGGCCCTTCTCCTCTCGGCCGCCGGCGTCTCCGTCGAGCTCGCGGAGATGCGGCCGGGCCTCTCGTCGGCCGCCCACCGGACGGGGCTCTTCGCCGAGCTCGTCTGCAGCAACTCCCTCGGGTCCGACGCGATCGAGACGGGGAAGGGCCTTCTCAAGGCCGAGCTGCGCGCTCTCGGCTCGAACCTGCTGGCGCTCGCGGAGGGCGCCAGGATCCCTGCCGGGAGGGCGCTCGCGGTGGACCGGGACGCCTTTGCGGCGCTCGTGACGGAAGCCGTCCGGTCCCGGCCGAACGTGCGGGTCGCGGCGCGCGAGGTCCGGCGGATCCCGGACGATCCCCTCGTCGTCCTGGCGTGCGGCCCGCTCCCGTCGGACGCCCTCGCGGCGTCCGTCGCGGAGCTCCTGGGGGACGACGGGCTCTATTTCTACGACGCGATCTCCCCGATCATCGACGCCGCGACGATCGACTGGGACGCGGGGTTCTTCGCCGACCGCTACGGGGAGGGAGCCGGGGACTATCTCAACCTGCCGATGGACCGGGAGCGCTACGAGGCGTTCCTCGCGGCCCTTCTCTCCGCGCGCGTCGTCCCGGCCCGCCATTTCGAGGAGGAGAGATACTTCGAATCGTGCATGCCCATCGAGGTCATCGCGCGCCGGGGCCCCGAGACCCTGCTGTTCGGCCCCTTGAGACCGGTGGGCCTGCGCGACCCGCGGACGGGAAGGACGCCGTGCGCCGTCGTCCAGCTGAGGAAGGAGAACGCGGCGGGGACGATGTACAACCTCGTCGGATTCCAGACGAGGCTCGCCCACCCGGAACAGGAGCGGGTGTTCTCGATGATCCCCGGGCTCTCGCGGGCGACGTTCCTGCGGCACGGGTCCGTCCACCGGAACGCTTTCGTGGACGCGCGGCGCCATTTGCATCCGTGGATGGAGTGCCGCGCGCGGCGGGGACTCTTCTTCGCGGGCCAGATCACGGGCGTGGAAGGGTACGTCGAGTCGATCGCGTCCGGATTCGTCGCGGGGGTGGCGGCTGCGGCCCGGGCGTCGGGCGCGGAGCCCCCGGTCTTCCCCGACGCGTCGATGACCGGCTCGTTGATGCGGCACATCACGACCCCGGGGCCCGGCGCCTTCCAGCCGATGAACGCCAACTTCGGCCTTCTTCCCGAAGGACCTCCGGGCCGGAAGCGCGAGCGGAAGGCGCGGCAGGCGGCCGCGGCCCTCGACGCGATCGGCCGGTTCGGCAGGAACTTCTTCAAATATAGTCCCTTATGTGTTAAATAATGTCTTTTCCTTTTCGGGAAAGGACCACGTAGGGGATTGGATTCCGCCATCGCCCAGTTCTCCCGGTTTCTGCACGCGGAGCGCAACGCTTCCCCGGAGACGGTGAGGGCCTACCTGCGGGAGGTCGGGGCCCTGCACGCGTTCCTGTCCGGCGGGCGCGCGGCCGGAGCCGGCGCGGGCCGGCCGGCCGGCGGCGAGACCTTTCCGGGATGGGGCGGCGTCACGGCGTCCGACATTCGCCGCTACGTCGCGTTGCGGCTTACGGGCCGGAAGGGGACGACGGTGGCGCGGTCCGTCGCGGCCGTCAGGACGTTCTTCTCGTTCCTGGCCGCGCAGGGCGCGGTCCGCGAGAACCCGGCCGCCGGGATCTGGGCGCCGCGCCGCGAAGACCGGCTCCCCGAGTTCCTCCCCGTCGACGAGATGATGGATCTTCTGCGCTCGCTCCCCGGGGGCGGGGAGCTCGAGAAGCGGGACGCGGCGATCCTGGAACTGCTTTACTCCTCCGGCCTTCGCGTCGGCGAGCTCGTCGCGCTGCGCCGCGGGGACGTGTCGGCGGCCGAGGGGACGGCGCGCGTGACGGGGAAGGGGAGGAAGGTGAGGATCGTCCCGGTCGGATCCCAGGCGGTGCGGGCCCTGGCGGCGTACCTGGAGGCGCGCTCTTCGCGGTTGGCCGCGGCCGACGACGACGCCGACGGGCCGTTGTTCCTCAACGCGCGCGGGGGGAGGCTCTCGGCCCGGAGCGTGGCGCGGATCCTCGAGGGGGCGCTTGCGCGCGTCGGGGCGAGACGGCGCCTGTCGCCGCACGGGATCAGGCACTCGTTCGCGACGCACCTTCTGGAGTCGGGGGCCGACCTGCGCGCCATCCAGGAGATGCTGGGGCACGCCTCGCTCTCGACGACCCAGCGGTATGCCCGGGTCAACGTGAGCCACCTCGTCCGCGCCTACGAGGACGCGCATCCAAGGGCTCGGGCCCGGTCTTCGGGAGGCCCGAGCCCGCAGTCCCGCGATAGCGGGACGAGAGCTCAGCAAATGCCGTCAGGGAGCCCGGGCCCGCAGTCCCGCGCGAGCGGGACGGAAGCGGGGCGCAGCCGGGGTGGAGCGAGAGCAGGCGCGGGGGCCAAGGGAGGGAAGCGGCCGTGACCGAAACCCGGGGAACGACGATCGTGGCGGTGTCGCGGAACGGCCGCGTTGCGATGGCGGGCGACGGCCAGGTGACGCTCGGCGCCACGGTTCTCAAACACACGGCGCGGAAGATCCGCCGGCTTCACGAGGACCGGGTGCTGGCCGGCTTCGCGGGGGCGACCGCGGATGCCTTCACGCTGTTCGAGCGGTTCGAGGGGAAGCTGGGCGAGTTCCGCGGGAACATGCGGCGGGCGGCCGTCGAGCTCGCGAAGGAGTGGCGGACGGACCGCGTCCTCCGGCGGCTGGACGCGCTCATGGTCGTCACGGACGGGAAGGATCTCATGCTCCTATCCGGGGGCGGCGACGTCGTGGAACCCGACGATGGCGCGATCGGGGTCGGGTCCGGGGGACCGTACGCGCTGGCGGCGGCGCGGGCCCTGCTCCGGCACACGGCGCTGCCCGCCGCCGAGATCGCGCGGGAGGCGCTGATGATCGCCGCGGGGATCTGCGTGTACACCAACGAGAACGCGACGGTCGAGGAGATCGCGGCGCCGTGACCGGCGGGAATCCCGGCACGGGCGGGCCGCGCCCCTTGTCGCCCCGCGAGATCGTCGCGGAGCTCGACCGGTTCATCGTAGGGCAGCGCAACGCGAAGCGCGCGGTGGCGATCGCCCTCCGGAACCGGTGGCGCCGCCGGGAGGTGCCGCAGGAGCTCCGGGAGGAAATCGCGCCGAAGAACATCATCATGGTGGGCCCCACGGGCGTCGGGAAGACGGAGATCGCGCGCCGCCTCGCGCGGCTCGCGCAGGCGCCGTTCGTGAAGGTCGAGGCGTCCAAGTTCACCGAGGTCGGCTACGTGGGCCGCGACGTGGAGGGGATGATCCGCGACCTGGTCGACATCGCGGTCCACATGGTCAGGGCGGAGGAGGAGGAGAAGGTGGCGGCGCGGGCGCGCGCGGCCGCCGAGGAGCGGCTCCTGGACATCCTGCTTCCCCCGCCGCCCCCTGCGCGGGCGGGGGAAGCGCCTCCCGGGGAGACCGGCGAGGGGCGGCCGGGGCGGGAGTCGCGCGAGCGGCTTCGCGCGATGCTTCGCGAGGGAAAGCTCTCCGAGCGGACGGTGGACGTCGAGATCCGCGAGAGCGCCATGCCCCCGATCGACCTGGTCGGAGTGGCGGGGGCGGGCGAGGGGATCGAGGGGAGCCTGCAGGAGATGCTCGGCGGGCTCTTCCCGAAGAAGGTGCGCCGGAAGAAGATGAAGGTGCCGGAGGCGATCGCCTTCCTCGAGAAGGAGGAGGCGGCCCGGATGATCGACATGGACCAGGTGAAGCGGATGGCGGTCGAGCGGACGGAGCAGAGCGGGATCGTCTTTCTCGACGAGATCGACAAGATCGCGGGCCGGGAGTCGGCGGCGGGCCCGGACGTCTCGCGCCAGGGGGTCCAGCGCGACCTTTTGCCCGTCGTGGAGGGGTCCAACGTGAACACGAAGCACGGGATGGTCCGCACCGACCACATCCTGTTCATCGCGGCCGGGGCGTTCCACACGGCGAAGCCGTCCGACCTGGTCCCGGAGCTCCAGGGGCGCTTCCCGATCCGGGTCGAGCTCGACACGCTGACGAAGGGCGACTTCGTGCGCATCCTGACCGAGCCGCACGGGGCGCTGACCCGCCAGTACGCCGCGCTCCTGGCGACCGAGGGCGTGACGCTCTCCTTCACGCCGGACGCGGTGGACCGGATCGCGGCCATGGCGTGCGAGGTGAACGACCGGACGGAGAACATCGGCGCGCGGCGGCTGCACACGATCATGGAGAAGCTGCTCGAGGACCTGCTCTTCACGGCCCCCGAGATCGCGGGCCGGGAGATCGTCATCCCGGCGTCGTACGTGGACGAGAAGCTGGCGGGAATCGTCCGCGACGTGGACATGAGCCGCTACATCCTGTAGGGGAGCGGGGGACGGGATGAAGGGGTACATCCAGAAGGCCGAAACGCTCATCGAGGCGCTCCCGTACATCCGGGAGTTCAACGGGAAGACGATCGTCGTCAAGTACGGCGGCGCCGCGATGGCGGGCGACGACCGGATGGCGTCGTTCGCGGAGGACATCGTCCTCCTGCAGTTCGTCGGGATTCGCCCGGTCGTCGTCCACGGGGGCGGGCCGCAGATCGACCGGATGCTCGCCGCCCTCAACATCCCGTCCGAGCGCAGGAGCGGCCTGCGCGTGACGTCTCCCCCCGCGATGGAAGTCGTCGAGATGGTCCTCGGGGGGACGGTCAACAAGAAGATCGTCGCCCTCATCAACAGGTTCGGGGGGAAGGCCGTCGGCCTCACCGGGAAGGACGCGGACCTCCTCCGCGCGCGGAAGCTGTTCGCGTCGGGGGAGGGCGGCGCGGCGATCGATCTCGGCCTCGTGGGAGACGTGACGGAGGTGCGCCCCGCGGTGATCCGGGCGCTCGAGGCGGACGGATTCGTGCCCGTCATCGCCCCGATCGGCGTGGGCCCGGAGGGAGAGGCCTACAACATCAACGGGGACACCGCCGCCGCGGCGGTCGCGGCGGCGCTCGCGGCCGAGAAGCTCATCCTTCTCACGGACGTCGAGGGAATCCGGGACAGCGCGGGGAGCCTCGTCTCCACGATGACGGTGACGTCCGCCGCGGCCGCGATCGCGGACGGCACCGTCACGGGGGGGATGATCCCGAAGGTCGAGTGCGGCCTCACCGCGCTGCGGAAGGGGGTCCGGAAGGTCCACGTCCTGGACGGGCGCGTCCCGCACAGCGTGCTCCTCGAAATCTTCACGGACGCCGGGATCGGCACCGAGATCACGCGGGAAGACGCGGAAGGATAGGAGGATGAAGAACGCGGACGTCGTCGCCATGACCGGAAGGTTCCAGATGCCCAACTACGCCCGGTTTCCCGTCGCGTTCGTCCGCGGCGAGGGCGCGCGGCTGTTCGACGCCGACGGGAAGGAGTACCTCGACCTGCTCGGCGGGATCGCCGTCGCGCTCCTCGGGCACGCGCACCCCGGGGTGGCGCGGGCGGTGTGCCGGCAGGCCGAAAGCCTGGTCCACGTCTCCAACCTGTTTCACGTGCCGGTCCAGTCCGAGGTCGGCGCGCTTCTGTCCGACGCGACTACGGGCGGGAAGGTGTTCTTCTGCAACAGCGGGACGGAGGCGAACGAGGCGGCAATCAAGCTGGCCCGCAAGCACGCGGCCGACCGGGGGCGGGACGGGGCCCACGCGATCGTCGTGGTCGACGGCTCGTTCCACGGGCGCACCTACGGCGGCCTGTCCGCCACCGCGCAGCCCAGGTACCACCAGGGGTTCGAGCCGATGCTTCCGGGTTTCCGGACCGTCCCCTTCGGCGACTCGGCGGCGCTGGAGCGCGCGCTGGACGGCTCCGTCTGCGCCTTCTTCGTCGAGCCGATCCAGGGGGAGAGCGGCGTGCGGATGCACCCCGCGGGATATCTCGCCGAGGCGGCCCGGATCTGCCGCGAGCGCGGGGTCCTCTTCGTCGCCGACGAGATCCAGACGGGCCTCGGCCGGACGGGAGCGTTCCTCGCGAGCACGTGGTCCGGGGTCACGCCCGACATCGTGACCCTGGCCAAGGGGCTGGCGAACGGCCTGCCGCTCGGGGCGGTGGTGGCCCGCGAGGACGTGGCGGCGTCGTTCGGGCCGGGTTCCCACGGGAGCACCTTCGGCGGCAGCCCCGTCTGCTGTGCCGCGTCGAAGGTCGTCCTCGAGACGGTCGCGTCGCCGGGGTTCCTGGACGAGGTGCGCCGGAAGGGCGACCTTCTCGCGGCCCGGCTGGAAGCCCTCGCCGCGCGCCGGGCCGACATCCGGGACGTGCGGGGGATGGGCCTCATGCGCGCGGTGGAGATGACGTGCGAGACACGGGAGATCGCGGGGCGGTGCCTCGACAGGGGGCTCGTCGTCGGCAGCAGCGCCGGAACCGTCATCCGGTTCCTCCCTCCGCTCACGGTGACGGACGACGAGATCGAGCGGGGCCTGGCGCTCCTCGAGGCATGTCTCCCGGCGGAGGGCCGCCGATGAGGAAGGACCTGCTCCGGGTGCTCGACCTGTCGTCCCGCGCGGTCCTGGCCCTCATCGACTCCGGGATCGCGTGGAAGCGCCGGGGTGCCGGCCGGAAGGCGCCGCGTCCGCTGGCGGGAAGGACGCTGGCGATGATCTTCCAGAAGGCGTCGACGCGGACGCGGGTGTCCTTCGAGGTCGGGATGGCCCGCCTCGGCGGCCACGCGCTGTTCCTCTCGCCCGCGGACACCCAGATCGGCCGGGGCGAGCCGGTCCGGGACACGGCGCGGGTTCTGTCGCGCTACGTCGACGCGATCCTGATCCGGACGTTCGCGCACGCGATCGCCGAGGAGATGGCCGCGTCGTCGTCCGTGCCGGTGATCAACGGGCTCACCGACGGCCACCACCCGTGCCAGGTCCTGGCCGACCTCATGACGGCCCGCGAGCGGGGGATCGACCTGAGGCGGATGACCGTCGCCTTCGTCGGGGACGGCAACAACGTGGCCAACTCGTGGGTCGAGGCCGCGCAGCTCCTCGGGTTCGCGCTCCGGGTCGCGTGCCCCCGCGGGTTCGAGCCCGACCCGTCCGTCATGCGGGAGGCGGCGCGGGCGGGGAAGGGCGACGTCCGGATCGTCCGGGATCCCGCGGAGGCCGCGCGGGGCGCCGACGTTCTCTACACGGACGTCTGGACGAGCATGGGACAGGAGAAGGAGCGCCGCCGGCGCCTGGCCGCCTTCCGCGGCTACCGCATCGACGCAACGCTCCTCCGGGCCGCCCGGAAGGACGCGATCGTCATGCATTGCCTGCCCGCCCATCGCGGGGAGGAGATCACCGACGAAGTCATGGAAGGGCCGCGATCGGCCGTCTTCGACGAGGCGGAAAACCGGCTTTACGCCCAGATGGCGGTCCTCGAGAAGTTAATCCCTCACTGACCCGACGGAGGAGACGGCTTTGGGAAACGTGGAGAAGGTGGTGCTCGCGTATTCGGGCGGTCTTGACACGTCCGTGATCCTGCGGTGGCTCATCGAGACGTACGATTGCGAGGTCGTCGCGTTCGTGGCGGACCTCGGCCAGGGCGAGGAGCTCGGGCCGGTCCGCGCCAAGGCGAAGAGGACGGGTGCCTCGAAGGTGTACGTGGAGAACGTGCAGGACGAGTTCGTCCGGGATTTCATCTTCCCGGCGCTGATGGCGAACGCGGTCTACGAGGGGCAGTACCTCCTCGGGACGTCGATCGCGCGCCCCCTGATCGCGAAGAAGCAGATCGAGGTCGTGCGCAGGGAGAAGGCCGACGCGGTGTCGCACGGCTCCACCGGGAAGGGGAACGACCAGGTCCGGTTCGAGCTCACCTACTACGCCCTGATGCCGGGCATCCGCGTCATCACGCCGTGGCGCGAATGGGACTTCGCGTCGCGTACCGACCTCGTGAACTACGCGAAGCGGCACGGAATCCCGACGCCGGTTACCGCGTCCAAGCCGTACTCGAGCGACCGGAACCTCATGCACATCAGCTTCGAGGGCGGCATCCTCGAGGACCCGGGCGCCGAGCCCCCGAAGGACATGTTCGTCCTGACGCGGTCGCCGGAGAAGGCGCCGGACCGGCCGCAGTACGTCGAGGTCGACTTCGTCAGGGGGATCCCGGTCGCGGTCGACGGGAAGAAGATGGGGCCGGCGAAGCTCCTGGGGCATCTCAACCGGATCGGCGGCGTCCACGGGATCGGCCGGGTGGACCTCGTGGAGAACCGGTACGTGGGGATCAAGTCGCGCGGGGTCTACGAGACCCCCGGCGGGACGATTCTCCATGCCGCGCACCGGGCGGTGGAGTCGATCACCCTCGACCGGGAAGTCATGCACCTCCGGGATTCGCTGGTCCCGAAGTTCGCCGAGCTCATCTATTACGGCTACTGGTACTCCCCGGAGATGGACGTGCTCAAGGGGATGGTCGAGAAGACGCAGGAGAACGTGACGGGCACGGCCCGGCTCAAGCTCTACAAGGGGAACTGCATCGTCGCGGGCCGCAGGAGCCCGGTGTCGCTCTACCGGACCGATTTCGCGACCTTCGAGAAGGAGACGGTGTTCAACCAGCGCGACGCGGAAGGGTTCGTGAAGATCAACGCGCTGCGCCTGAAGATCCGGGCGATGCTCAAGGGCAGGAGGGGGTGACATGGCGCGGGAGAAGGCATGGGGCGGGCGATTCTCCGGGCAGACGGACGCGTTCGTGGAGGAGTTCACCGCCTCCATCCCGTTCGACATCCTGCTCTACCGGCACGACATCGCGGGGAGCATCGCCCACGCCAGGATGCTCGGCCGGCAGAAGATCATCCCGAAGTCCGAGGCGGACCGGATCGTCGCGGCGCTCGAGGAGATCCGCGGGGAGATCGAGTCGGGCAAGCTCGCCTTCGAGCTCGCCCAGGAAGACATCCACATGGCCGTCGAGCAGCGGCTCGTCAAGAAGATCGGGAAGGCCGGGGGCCGCCTCCACACCGGCCGGAGCCGGAACGACCAGGTCGCCCTGGACCTGCGGCTCTACCTTCGCGACGAGATCGACGCGATCCTCGCGCTCTTCGCCAAGCTCCGGGAGCGACTCCGGCGGCGGGCCGAGGATCTGTTCGGGGTCGTGATGCCGGGCTACACGCACGTGCAGCGGGCGCAGCCGGTCCTCTTTTCGCACCACCTCCTCGCGTACCGGGAGATGTTCGCGCGCGACGAGGAGCGGTTCCGCGAGGCGCGGCGGCGCGCGAACGTCTCGCCGCTCGGGGCCGGGGCCCTGGCGGGAACCACCTTCCCGCTCGACCGGGAGTCGGTCGCGCGGGAGCTCGGCATGGACGGCGTCTGCGAGAACAGCATCGACGCCGTCTCCGACCGCGACTTCGCCGCGGATTTCCTGTTCGCGTGCGCGGTCGCGATGATGCACCTGTCGCGCCTCGCCGAGGAGATGGTCTACTGGTCCTCCTCCGAGTTCGGCTTCCTGTCCCTGCCGGACGCCCTGTGCACCGGAAGCAGCATCATGCCGCAGAAGAAGAATCCCGACGTGGCGGAGCTGATCCGCGGGAAGACGGGACGGGCGTACGGCAACCTGATGAACCTGCTGGCCGTGATGAAGGGTCTTCCCCTCGCCTACAACAGGGACCTGCAGGAGGACAAGGAGCCGGTCTTCGACTCGGCGCGCACGGTGAAGGAGTCCCTGATCGGCGCGGCGCTTCTGGTCGACGGGATGACCGCGAACGAGGAGCGGATGAGGGCCGCCTGCGACGACGGTTTTCTCACGGCCACCGACCTTGCCGACTACCTCGCCCGCAAGGGGATTCCGTTCCGCAGGGCGCACGCGATCACGGGGCGGATCGTCCGCTACTGCGAGGAGAACGGGAAGCGGCTGAAGGACCTGAGCCTCAAGGAGTTCCGCGCCTTTTCCCCGAAGATCGGCGAGGACGTGCGCGACGCCGTCTCGCTCACGCACGCGGTCCGTCTCCGGGCCACGCGCGGCGGAACCGGGCCGGACCGCGTCAGGGAGCGGCTCGAGGAGCTCAAGAAGACATGAGGGCGGGCGTCGTCGTCGTGCTCGCGGTGCTCGTCGCGCTCGCGGCCTGCGGGTGCGGCCGCAAGGCGAAGCCCGAGCCCCTGTGGGGAGCCGCCCGGCTCGCCGCCATAACGGCCCGGTCGAGGTGAACCGATGCACCATTTCGAAATGCGGCACGGGGAGATGCACTGCGAGGGGGTGCCGCTGCGGCGCATCGCGGAAGCGGTCGGCACTCCGGCCTACGTATACAGCCACGCCACGCTCTCCCACCATTACGGCGTCTTCGACGCCGCGTTCGCGGCCATGCCGCACCTGATCTGCTATTCCGTGAAGGCGAACCCCAACGGTTCCGTGATCCGGACGTTCACGAACATGGGGAGCGGCGCCGACATCGTATCGGGCGGCGAGCTTCTTCGCGCGCTCTCCTCGGGGGCGCCCCCGGAGAAGATCGTCTATTCCGGCGTCGGGAAGCAGGCCTGGGAGATCGAGGAGGCGCTGCGCCGCGGGATCCTGATGTTCAACGTGGAATCCCGGGAGGAGCTGGAGACGATCGACGCGATCGCGGGCCGGCTGAGGCGGAAGGCCCCCATCGCCATCCGGGTGAACCCGGACGTGGACCCGAAGACGCACCCCTACATCTCCACCGGCCTGAAGAAGAACAAGTTCGGGATCCACGTCGACGAGGCGGTCAGGGACTACGAGTGGGCCGCGCGACGGCGTCACATCGAGGTGGTCGGCGTCGACTGCCACATCGGCTCGCAGCTCACCGAGGTGTCTCCCTTCGTGGACGCGGCGGCGCGCGTGCGCGCCCTGGTCGACCGGCTGCTCCGGAAAGGGATGCCCGTCCGGTACGTCGACGTCGGCGGCGGGCTCGGGATCACCTACAGCGACGAGCTGCCGCCGCGGCCCGGGCAGTACGCCGACGCGATCATCCGCGCGTTCTCCGGCCTCGACGTCACGCTCGTGCTGGAGCCCGGGCGGGTCCTCGTCGGCAACGCGGGCGTCCTCCTCGCGCGCGTCCTCTACACCAAGACCGCCCCGGCGCCGGCGGGCGCGGGTCCGAAGAGATTCGTGATCGTCGACGCCGCGATGAACGACCTGGCGCGGCCGTCCCTGTACGGCTCCTACCACGCCATCGCGCCCGCGGCGAGGCGCGCCCGGAGGAAGATCGTCGCGGACGTGGTCGGGCCGATCTGCGAGTCGGGAGATTTCCTCGCGAGGGACCGCGAGCTGCCCGCGCTCGCTTCGGGCGACCTGATCGCGGTGATGAGCGCCGGCGCGTACGGATTCTCGATGTCGTCGACCTACAATTCGCGCCCGCGGGCCGCGGAGGTGATGGTTTCCGGAAGCCGCTTCGAGGTGGTGCGGGAGCGCGAGACGCTGCGCGACCTGACGCGCGGGGAACGGACGGCGTCCTTTCTCGACCGGCGGCGTCGGCGCCGCTGAAGCCCCGCCCGCCGGGGCCCGCGGCGGGCATGCCGCGCGATTGTTGGAAACGCGCGAGGCGTCTGTTAACATGACGTGATGTATCTCGCGCAACCGGAGTCCGCCGGATGAAGAAGGGCATCCCGTTCTCGAAGCTGAACGGGAGCGGGAACGACTTCCTGCTCGTCGACGACCGCGCGGGGGCGATGAAGGGGATCGACCTCCCGGCGTTCGTGAGAAAGGTGTGCGACCGCTCCCGTTCGGTCGGCGCCGACGGGGCGATCTTCATCGGGACGTCGCGACGGGCGGACTTCCGATGGCGCTTCTTCAACGCCGACGGCTCGGTCGCGGAGATGTGCGGGAACGGCGGCCGGTGCGCCGCCCGGTTCGCCGCGGAGCGCCGGATCGCCGGACGGCGCCTCGCGTTCGAGACGCTGGCCGGCGTGATCCGCGCCGAGGTCTCCGGGCGCCGCGTCAAGCTCCAGATGACCCGCCCGCGCGGCCTGGCCCTGGGAAGATCCCTGACGCTGAAGGGCAAGAGGATCGAGTATTCGTTCCTGAACACGGGCGTGCCGCACGCGGTGCTCTTCGTTCCCGACCTGGAACGGATCGACCTCATGGGAGTCGGCCGCGGCGTCCGGACGCATCGCGTCTTCGCGCCCCGGGGGACGAACGTCGACTTCGTGCGCGCGCGGGACGGGAAGGTCGACGTCCGGACCTACGAGCGGGGCGTCGAGGGGGAGACGCTCGCCTGCGGGACGGGCGCCGTGGCGGCCGGGATCCTGGCCGCCGCGCACGGGCTTGCCGTTCCCCCGGTACCCGTCCGCACCCGGGGCGGCGAGGTCCTGATCATCCATTTCGATTCCGGCCGGGCGGATTTCGGGGACGTGTACCTGGAGGGGGACACCTCGTGGTCGTGCGACGGGGTGATGACGGAGGAAGCATACCGCTATTGAAGGAGGGGGACGCGATGTTCCACGGGGCCATCGTCGCGATCGTGACGCCGTTCCGCAACGGGAGGGTGGACGGCCCGGCCTTGAAGAAGCTGGTGGAGTTCCAGATCGCGGGCGGGACGGACGGGATCGTGCCGTGCGGGACGACGGGGGAATCGCCCACGCTCTCGTACGAGGAGCACGAGCGGGTCATCGACATCGTCGTCGCGGCCGCGGCGGGACGCGTGCCCGTCATCGCCGGGACCGGCTCGAACAACACGAAAGAGGCGATCGCCCTGACCCGCTACGCGAAGAAGGCGGGCGCCGACGCGGCGCTCGTCATCACGCCGTATTACAACAAGCCCACCCAGGAGGGGCTGTACCGGCACTTCCGGGCCGTCGCCGGGGCGGCCGACCTCCCGCTCGTCCTCTACAACGTCCCGTCGCGGACGGGCGTCAACCTGGCGGCCGAGACCGTCGCGCGCCTCGCCGCGATCCCGAACATCGTCGGGGTGAAGGAGGCGTCCGGGAACCTGAACCAGGTCTGCGACATCCTGCGCCTCGTCCCGAGGACGTTCTGCGTGCTCTCGGGGGACGACGGCCTGTTTTTCCCGATGCTCGCCCTGGGGGCGAAGGGCGTCATCTCGGTCGCGTCGAACGTGGCGCCGCGCGCCATGGCGGACCTGTATGACTCCTTCGTGCTGGGCGAGATCTCCCGGGCCCGAGAGATCCACTTCCGCCTCTGGCCGCTCTTCCACGCCCTGTTCGTCGAGACCAATCCCATCCCGGTCAAGACCGGCCTCGCGATGATGAAAAGGATCCGGGACGAGATCCGGCTCCCCCTGTGCCCGATGTCGGAGTCGAACCGGAAGCTCCTGGCCAAGGTCATCGCCGACCTCAAGCTGTCCTGACGGAGGGGCGGCCACGATGATCCGGGTCGTCGTCTGCGGCGCGATGGGACGGATGGGGAAGGCGATCCTCGCGGCCCTCAGGGAGCGTCCGGGCGGCCTCGTCCTGGCGGGCGCGGTCGAGGCCGCGGGCCACCCCGCGCTCGGCGCGGACGCCTTCGAGGCGGCGGGCATCGGGCGGGCGGGCGTGCCGCTCTCGGACGATTTCG
Organism: Gemmatimonadota bacterium; assembly: GCA_050257455.1. Taxonomy (GTDB): domain Bacteria; phylum Desulfobacterota; class Deferrimicrobia; order Deferrimicrobiales; family Deferrimicrobiaceae; genus JBLMWX01. Next base: position 32,771 of record JBLMWX010000036.1, read on the forward strand.
GCGGGGCGATCGCCGGGGCCGACGTGGCGATCGATTTCACGCACGCGGCCTCGTCCGTGGCCCATGCGCGGGCGGCGGCCGCCGCGGCGAAGGCGATCGTCATCGGGAGCACGGGACTCACCGCGGAACAGACGGACGCGGTGCGGCGCGCGGCCCGCGACGTACCCTGCGTTCTCTCCCCGAACATGAGCGTCGGGGTCAACCTGATGTTCAGGACGGCGGCCGACATGGCGCGGGTCCTCGGGGACGACTACGACGTCGAGATCGTCGAGGTCCACCACCGGTTCAAGAAGGACTCGCCCTCCGGCACGGCGGTCAAGCTGGCCGACGCGGTCGCCGGCGCGCTCGGGAGGCGCATGGAGGACGCGGGGGTCTACGGGCGCCGGGGGATCGTCGGCGAGCGCCCCCGGAAGGAGATCGGCGTGTTCGCGGTCCGGGCCGGCGACGTGGTCGGGGAGCACACGCTCATCTTCGGAGGGATCGGGGAGCGCCTCGAGATCACGCACCGAGCCCACAGCAGGGACACCTTCGCGCGCGGCGCGGTCCGCGCGGCGGCGTGGGTGGTCGGAAAGCCGCCGGGGCTTTACGACATGAAGGCGGTCCTGGGACTGTGAAGATCCTCCGGTTCGAGGACGACGGGCGGACGTCGTACGGGCTGGTGGACCCGGGATCGGGAAGGATCCGGGAGATCGCCGGGGACCCGTTCGACGCGGTCCAGATCACCGGGCGCGGGCTTTCCGTGGACGACGTGCGCATTCTCGCGCCCGTGACGCCGTCGAAGATCGTCGCGGTCGGGCTCAACTACAGGGACCACGCGCGCGAGATGGGCAAGCCGATCCCGGAGGAGCCGCTGCTCTTCCTCAAGGCGCCGTCCGCGCTCAACGACCCCGGCGGAGTCATCGTGTATCCCCGCGCGTCGAAACGGGTGGACCACGAAGCGGAGCTGGCCGTGGTCATCGGGCGGAAGGCCAAGGACGTGAAGGCGAAGGACGCCCGCACGGCGATCCTCGGGTACACGTGCATCAACGACGTGACGGCCCGGGACCTCCAGGCCAGGGACGGGCTCTACGCCCGGGCGAAGGGGTTCGACACCTTTGCCCCGCTCGGACCCTGGATCGAAACCGATCTGGATCCCTCGGCCCTGGCCGTCCGGTGCCTCGTGAACGGCCAGGTGCGGCAGGACGGCAACACGCGGGAGATGGCGGCGACCGTCGCGGAGCTCGTCGCGTTCATCTCCGGCATCATGACCCTTTACCCCGGCGACGTCATCGCCACGGGGACGCCCCCGGGCGTCGGGCCGGTCCAGGTCGGCGACGAGATCCGCGTCGAGGTGGAGGGAATCGGCGCCCTGACCAACCGCGTCGTCGCGCCGTGATCGACGTCGTCCTGCTTCTCGGGAGCAACGTCGGCAGGCGCGTGAAGCGCCTCCGGGAGGGCCTCGAGGCGCTGTCGCGGGAAGTCGTCGCAGTCCGCGTGTCCCGGATCTACGCGGGAGCGCCGCGGGAGCGGAGCGGGCAGCCGTGGTTCCTCAACGTCGCGCTCCTGGGGCGCACGTCCCTTGCGCCGGACGATCTCCTCGGCTTCGTCAAGGGGGTCGAGGCGGCGGCGGGGCGGAAGGCCGGCCCGCGCTGGGGTCCGCGGGAGCTCGACGTCGACATCATCCTGATGGGAGACCGGGAGGTGCGCGAACCGCACCTGGCGATCCCGCACCCGCGGATGGCGGACCGCCGGTTCTGCCTGCTCCCGGCATCGGAGATCGCCCCGGAGTTCGCCGTGCCCCCGGCGGGCAGGACAATCCGGGATCTTCTGCTCGCATGCGAAGATCCCCTCGAGGTGTTCGCGATATGAGGAGATGCGTTGTGTGGAAGCTGGCCGCGGTCACGGTCCTCGCGGTCCTGGTCGCGTCGGCAGGATGCCGGAAGAAGGAAGCGCCCCCGGCGGGCGGCGGCGAGCCGATCAATCTCAACGCGCTGAGCGAGATCGACAACTACAAGGAGATCCTCAGGAAGGACCCGAACAACCTCCAGGCGATCATCAACATCGCGAACCTCTATTTCGACACGCGGCAGGACCTGCTCGCGATCGAGAACTACAAGAAGGCGCTCGCCATCGCCCCGGGGAACGTCGACGTCCGGACCGACCTCGCGGTCTGCTACCGCAGGACCGGCAAGACCGACCAGGCGATCGAGGAACTCAAGAAGGCGATCTCCCTGAACCCCAGGCACGCCCAGTCGCGGTACAACCTCGGCGTCATCCTCATCCACGACAAGAACGACCCGGAGGGCGGAATCAGGGCCTGGGAGGGACTCCTCGAGAACGTCCCGGATTACCCGTACCGCGACAACCTCAAGGCGGAGATCGCGCGCATGCGGGCGATGATCGACTCGATGCGCCCGAAGACGAAGTGAAAACATTTTATTTTCCGTTTTCGGGGTGAGCGCCTCCCGCCGGGCGTTGCCGCCGCATTCCCGCCGTTCTATTGACCGCCCTCCGGCCTTCTGCGACTTAAGTCCCTAAAAAACAAGGAGGTTGCATTTTTTCGTTGACAGCATTTGTCCGAAATAATATATGTAACGTTGTTTTGTTCGTCCGCGCACTTCCCGACATGGAGGACAACATGGTCAGGCGCGATAAATCGAACTACATCATCCAGTCCGTCTCCCATGCGCTCGACGTGCTCGAGGAATTCCGCGGCGACGTCGACGAGCTCGGCGTCACGGAGCTCAGCAAGAAGCTGAAGCTCCACAAAAACAACGTTTTCCGCATCCTGGCCACCCTCCAGTCCCGGAACTACATCGAGCAGAACAAGGCGAACGAGAACTACCGGCTGGGGATCAAGTGCCTGGAGCTCGGGCAGACGTTCATCCAGCAGCGGGGGATGCTGAAGCAGGCCAAGCCGATCCTCCACGAGCTTGCGGAGAAAGCCGGCGAAACGGCCTACGTTTCCATCCTCCGGGGCAACGACGTCGTCTATCTCGACTCCGTCGAGGCGACGACCACCGTGCGCGTCGTGTCGCGGCTCGGGCTCCACATGCCGATCCACGCGACGGCGGCGGGCAAGGCGATCATCACGTACGAGTCCGAGGAGGAGATCCGGAAGCGCTTCAACCGGGAGATGACGCGGTTCACGCCCAACACCATCACCTCGGTCGACGGACTCCTCGACGCGCTGAAGGCCGCCCGCGAGAAGGGTTTTGCGACCGATCTCGAGGAGTTCGAGGAGGGGCTTCGGTGCATCGCCGCCCCGATCCGCGACTACACGCGCAAGGTGATCGGTGCCCTGAGCATCTCGGGCCCCGCCCACCGCCTGACCGACGAGAAGATCGAGGCGGTGATCGGGCCGGAGGTCGTCCGCTGCGGCCAGGACCTCTCGCGGCGTCTCGGCCATCGCGATTAGCGCGGGCCCCCGGCGCTTGACAGCCGGCCCGCCGGGTGCTACTGAATATCCTTGAATGACCATTCATTCAAGGAGGCCCGGGATGGCCATGCGGGGGCCCCGCGGGGGGGGCGCGGCCAAGAGGGAGCGCATTCTCCGCGCCGCGATCAGGATCTTCTCCAACAAGGGATTCTTCAACTCCAAGGTGTCCGAGATCGCCCGTGCCGCGGGCGTCGCCGACGGCACCATCTACCTGTATTTCAGGAACAAGGACGATCTGCTCATCTCCCTGTTCGAGGAGAAGATGGGAGAGATCGTCGCCGACGTCCGTGACCGGGTTGCCGCCGGCGACGGGCCGCTGGCACGCCTCAGGATCTTCATCGAGAACCACATGGATCTTCTCGTCCGCGAGGCCGGCCTCATCGAGGTCATCCAGGTCGAGTTGCGGCAGAGCAACAAGTTCATGAAGGAATACGTTCCCCTGAAGTTCCTCGAGTACCTCGACGTCCTGGGCGGCATCCTCGAGGGCGGCAGGAAGGACGGGACGTTCCGGCCCGACCTCAACGTCAAGACCGCCCGGAGGGCCATTTTCGGCGCGCTGGACGAAATCTCCCTGGCCCACGTCCTCTCCAGGAAGCGGAAGTACGAGCCGGCGAAGGCGGCCGCCGAAATCTACCGGATTTTCGCGGACGGGCTTCGCGCCCCGGCCCGCGGAGAAGGGGGGGCAGCGACATGATCGGGTTCGACCTGACGCAGGAGCAGATCGCGCTCCAGGACATGGCGCACAAGTTCGCCGCCAACGAGATCCGGCCCAGGGCCGCGGAATGCGACCGCACGGGGGAATTCCCGGCGGATCTCTTCGCCAAGGCGTTCGAGCTCGGCCTCATGACCGGCTTCATCCCGGAGGCCCACGGCGGCCTCGGGCTCTCCGCGCTCGACGCCTGCCTCATCGAGGAGGAACTCGGCTGGGGATGCTCCGGGATCGCGACGTCGATGACCGCGAACGGCCTGGCGCTCACCCCCATCCTGATCGGGGGGACCGAGGAGCAGAAGAAGGCGTTCGTCGCGCCGTTCGCGGAGACGCTCCGGTACGCGTCCTTCTGCCTCACCGAGCCCGGCGCGGGGTCGGACGCGGGCGGCGTCGCGACCACCGCGAAGCGGGACGGTGCGGACTACGTCATTTCCGGCCGGAAGTGCTTCATCACGAACGGGAGCCACGCGTCGCAGTACACCGTGTTCGCCTCCACGGACCGGTCCAAGGGGCACAAGGGGTTGTCGGTCTTCGTCGTGCCCCGGTCCGCGCCCGGGGTGTCCCCGGGGAAGAAGGAGGACAAGATGGGCCAGAGGGCCTCGGACACGTCCGACGTGCTGTTCGAGGACGTCCGGGTGCCGGCCGCCAGCCGGATCGGGTCCGAGGGCGACGGCTTCAAGATCGCGATGAAGACGCTCGACTACGCCCGTCCCACGGTCGCGGCGATGGCCGTCGGCGTCGCGCGCGCCGCCTTCGAGCTGGCGATGCAGTACGCGAAGGAGAGGGTCCAGTTCGGCGTCCCCATCGCGATGAACCAGGCGATCCACTTCATGCTCGCCGACATGGCGATGGACATCGAGGCCGCGCGGCTGCTCACGTACAAGGGGGCGTGGCTCCTCGACCAGGGGAAGCGGAGCACGAAGGAGTCGTCCTTCGCGAAGGCTTTCGCCGCCGACCTCGCGATGCGGGTCACGACCGACGCTGTCCAGGTCTACGGCGGCTACGGGTACATGAAGGACTACCCGGTCGAGAAGCTGATGCGGGACGCCAAGCTGCTCCAGATCTACGAGGGCACGAGCCAGATCCAGAGGATGGTCATCGCCAAGGAGATCATGATGCGGTGAGGGCTGCGCGGGTTCACGCGTCGCGCCGCGCCTGCGCGAGGAGCGCCTCGGCGCCAGCCGTGATCTCCTCCCGGAATGGCAGGTCCTTGAGCAGTCCCGCGGGGATCGCCGACGCGCCGAGGTAGGCGCCGCAGAGCCCCCCGGCGATCGCCGCGGTCGCCTCGGCGTCGTTTCCCATGTTGACCGCCGCGAGGACCGCCGCCCCGAAATCGTCGGGGTGGCGCAGGAAGCAGGCCCATCCGAACGGAAGGCCCTCGACGACCGACGGCCCGTTGCCGAGCGCCTCGCGCACCTCCTCGATCTCGGCGCGGCGCAGGAGGAGAGCGGTCAGCTCGGTGCCGAGCTTCCTCCACAGGGTGGCGTGGATCCGTCCCGATCGTCCCCGCGACGCGCGGTCGGGCTCGATCCCGGAGATCGCGGGCGACAGCCCCCGCGTGAACCCCAGGACGTCGAGCGCTCCCGGGGGCGTGTGGAGGATGCGGGCGACGGCGGCCGCCTGGGCGACGGCCCCGGCGATCGACGCGGCGTTCGGGTGCGTGATCGAGGCGTCGATCCCCGCTTCCAGCTTCATCCGCCGGAAATCCGCCGCCCCGCGGAGCGCGATGGGGGGAACGCGCGCCGCCGGGCCGCTCTCGGGGGCGGCCACGCCGGCCTCGAACCACGGGAACCCGCGCTCGGCGAGGTTCCGCGCGAACTCCGATCCCGGCGCCGCGGGTGTCCGCCCGGCGGCGCCGGCGTACGCGAGGGCGAGCTTTTCCGGGTCGAGCCGTCCCTCCGTGAGCAGGTGTCGGGCGAGCAGGAGCGCGGCGGGGGCCGTGGCCGGGCGACGCGGCCCCTCGCGGGCCGCGCGCCGTGCCGGATCGTATCCGTCGATGCGCCCGTACAGTTCCTGGACGTCGCGCGGGCTCAGCCCCTGCGCCGGCCTGCCGAGCATCCCTCCCGCGGCGGCGCCGAGCAGGGCCCCCCGGAAACGGTCCTTGTAGTCGATCCCCTGGGAGAACGACTGCGGGACCCCTTCCCCCTTCGACATGTAGGCGGGCACCTTTCCCCGCCGGACCAGGAACTGGTAGATGGCCTCGGGTTCCTTCTCGAACAGGAGCGGCTGGTCGGCCTCGCGGCGCGCCTGCTCGTGGACCTTCCGCTCGGCCATGCCCGCGAGGGCCTTGAGCGTGTCCCAGAAATCCTCGTTGCCCTGGAGCGGGATCTTCGGAAGCAGCTTGAGAAGGCTCGCGACGATCTCGTCGCGGTCGTCGATCGCGAGGGGGGCGGCAGGGGTCTCTCCGGGCGGTGGCGCCGCCGCGCCCCGGGAGTCATTCGGCTCCTGCTTCGGCCCATTGTCCCCGGAACGCGCTCCGTCCTCCGCCGTGGCCGCCGCCGCCGGGCCGGCGCCCCGCGGGTAGGCGCACCCGTGGTATTCCATGATCTTCTGCGTCTGGGCGGCGGAAAACCGCATGGACTGCAGGATCGCGAGGAGAGTCTCGGTCCGCGGGATTCTCCCCGTGTAGACGACTTGTCTCAGAAGCTCGTAGCTCAGCCCGAGGTTTTCGCGGTCCGCGTGGAACTTCCTGAGGGAGGCGTAGCCGAGGGTTTCAAGCCGCTTCCTCAGAACCTTCGAAAGGAGAGTTCGTCCATCGTCTGCCATCGGTTCATCCCCCTCCCGGGAGTGCGTTGATTCTTCATAGTTTACAAATCTTATTGTAATAAAACAATTATCTTAGTCAATGTTAACACTCAAATAGTACAATTACAATAACTTTTGTAATCTTGGATGGGCGGTGCGGTCTACAGCGATTCGGCGACGATTTCGGCGATGTCGCGAGCCTGGACGGCGTCGTCGAGATTGTGGAACTTGACGGCGTCGTCGAACATCACGAGGCAATACGGACAGGCCGACCCCGTTGCGTTGGCTCCCGTCCTCATCAGCTGGTCGAAGCGGATGTGGTTGATCCGTTTCCCGGGGAGCTCGAGCCACATCCCGCCGCCGCCGGCGCCGCAGCAGAAACCGGTCTCGCGGGTTTTTGCCGGCTCGTTGACCGTGAGCCCCGGCACCGCGGCGAGGACCTCGCGGGGCGCGTCGTAGATGTCGTTGTGCCGCCCCAGGTAGCAGGAGTCGTGGAACGCCACGAGACGGTTGATCGGCCGCTTCGGGACGAGCGCCCCCCGCGCGATCAGGTCGCGCAGCAGGACCGAGTGGTGGACCACGTCGACGTTGACGCCGAACTGGGGGTATTCGTTCCGGAACGTGTTGAAGCAGTGCGGACACTGCGTGATGACCTTCCGCACGTTGTAGGTGGCGAAGAGTTCCCGGACCATCTCGACCATCCCGAGCTGGAAGAGCCCTTCCTCGCCCAGGCGGCGCGCGGATTCCCCGCAGCACGTCTCCTCGAGGCCCAGGGTCGCGAAGCTCACTCCGGCGCGGGAAAGCAGGGACGCGAGCGTGCGGGTGACCTTCTGGTTGCGCGGGTCGTATGCCCCGGCGCACCCGACCCACCACAGGTATTCGAAATCCTTCTTGTCCGCGGCGAACGGGATGTCGAGCCCCCTCGTCCACTGGATGCGGTCGTCCTGCGGGAGGCCCCAGGGGTTGCCCGTGTCGCCCATCTTCTTCAGCGCCGTGCGCGCCGTGTCCGGGATCCGGGAGCCCGCGACGTAGCCGCGCCGGATGTCGACGATCATGTCGATGTGCTCGATCAGGACGGGGCACGCCTGCATGCAGGCCCGGCACGTGGTGCACGACCAGATCTCGTCCGGCGAGAGGACCTCGAACGCGAATTTCGTGTCCACGGGCCGCCCGGTCTTCTTGTCGAGGACCGCGGCCGAGGGGACGAGGCTCCAGTAGGTGTCGCGGCTCATGCGGTCCCGCGTCTTGAGGACGACGTCCCGCGGGGACAGGGGCATCTCGGCGGCGAACGCCGGGCACTCGTCCTGGCACCGGCCGCACTTCGTGCAGGCGTCCGCCGAGAGGAGCTGCTTCCAGGAGAAATCGAACACGTCCGATGCGCCGATCGTCTCCTCCTCCTCGATGTCCGGCACCGCCTGGAGGGCGCCCTTGGGGCGCGACGAGCGGAGGAACACGTTGACCGTCCCGGCGCCCATGTGGAACATCTTCGACAGCGGGATCGAGGCGAGGAAGCCGAAGGCGAGGAGCATGTGGGTCCACCAGAGCGACCGGTGCAGCGCGAGGAGGTCTGCGACGTCCCGCCCGCCGAAGAGGGGGGCGATCGCGTTGCTGACGTACGAGACCGGGGCGGCCTTCGGATGGGTCGCCGCCAGCCGCACGGCCTCGATGAGAAAGCCGGTCGTCGCGATCGCGCCGATGAGCAGGAGCTGGAGAAAGTCGTCGCCGTCGCGCGTCAGTCCGCGGGGCCGGAACACGTAACGCCGGACGAACGCGACGAGGACGCCGGCCAGGAGGACGAGGCCGAACGTGTCGGCGAAGAGCTTGAAGACGATGTAGAAGTTTCCGTCCAGGATCCGGACCCCGAGGTCGTACTCGACGGCCACGAGGCAGGTCACGATGAACAGGACGATGAAGGCGGAGTAGATCGCGAGGTGCATCAGGCCCCCGACCTTCCTCTCGAGGACCTTGCGCTGGGCGATCGCGATCCGCAACGCGTCGAGCGTGCGCTCCCACGGGTTGTCGAGGCGGTCCTCCCGCTCGGCGCGGCCCCTGCGGTACGTGCGGACCCGCTCGAAGAGCGCCCACGCGGCGACGAAGACCACCACGGCGAACAGCCCGTACATGACCGCGGCCGCCCACGGGGGGAGGTTCCACATGATTTCCCTGCCGATCGTCTTCATGGCGGGCTCCTTCCGGGGTGTCGGCCGATATTTCTATCAGACCGCCCGGGGCCGCTCAAGTCAATTCTTCCGCCCCGCCCCGCACTTGCCGGTACCCGGATCGCCGGCTTTCGGCTTATACTGGCTGCGTCCGCGGCCGGCAGGGCGCGACGCGGCGGACCCCCGGGAGGCGGAAGCGATGCCGGAAATCACCGTCCACGGCTGCAACGTGCATTTCCAGGACACGGTCAAGTCGATGCCCCGGACCATCGTGTACGTTCACGGCGCGGGGGCGTCCCACCGCATCTGGCGGGACCAGTGGGCGGGGCTGAAAGGGACGGCGCGGCTCGTCATCCCGGACCTGCCGGGCCACGCGGAGTCGTCGGGGACGGCGCGCGAGTCCGTCCCGGAGTACGCCGCCTGGCTGGCCGGCTTCCTCGGCGAGGTGGGGCTCGGGCATTTCGTCCTCGCGGGCCACTCGATGGGGGGCGCCATCGCCCTCGCCGCCGCGCTGTCCGGGATCCGGGGACTCGACGCGCTCATCCTGGCCGGCACGGGCGCGAAGCTCCGCGTGAGCCCGGCCATTTTCGACGGGTTCGCGAACCGGTTCCCGGAGTTCGCGCCGGAGTTCGTCGACCTGCTGCTGGCCCGGGACGCGGTCTCCGACCTGCGGGAGGAGCTCACGGCGGACGTCCGGTCGACGCGCCCGCAGGTCTTCCTGGCCGATTTCCGCGCTTGCGACGCGTTCGACGTGCTGGACAGGGTCGGGTCGATCCGCGTCCCCACCCTCATCGTCAACGGCGACGACGACAGGCTGACCCCGCTCAAGTACGGGCAATTCCTGGCCACGGCCATCCCGGGCGCGGTTCTCAAGATCATGCACGGCGCGGGGCACGTCGCGATGCTCGAGAAGCCGACCGAGGTCAACAACGTCGTCAGGTCGTTCATCCAATCCCTGGGGTAGCGGAACAGTCCAGGAACGTCCCCGGACTGTTCCCCCATGATAAACTGGCGGAATGGACGGGCGGGCACTCGCCGCGCTCCGGGACATCTTCGGGGCGCGGCTCGCGACATCCTTCGAGCAGCGGGTCTGCTATTCGTACGACGCCACGGGCAAGGTGTTCCTTCCCGACGCGGTCGCCTTCCCGTCGGACGCCGACGAGGTCCGACGGACCGTCCTTCTCGCCAACGACCTGCGGTTTCCCGTCGTCCCGCGCGGCGCGGGATCCGGGTTCTCGGGAGGATCCCTCCCGGTCCGGGGAGGAATCGTCCTTTCCACGGAGAGGATGGACCGGATCCTCGCGATCGACACGGCGAATCTCGTCGCGGTCGTCGAGCCGGGCGTGGTGACCGGGACCCTCAAGGAGGAGGCGCGCAGGAAGGGTCTCTTCTACCCCCCCGACCCGGCATCGCTCAAGTTCTGCACGATCGGCGGCAACCTCGCGGAGTGCGCCGGCGGGATGTGCGCCGTCAAGTACGGCGTGACGCGCGACTACGTGCTGGGCCTCGAGGCGGTCCTCGGGACGGGGGAACTCGTGAGGACGGGCGTCCAGACCGCCAAGGGGGTCGTGGGGTACGATCTCACCCGGATGCTCGTCGGGTCGGAGGGGACCCTCGGGATCATCACGAAGGCGACGCTTCGTCTCATCCCCCACCCGGAGGCGGCGGCGACGCTCCTCGCGTACTTCCGCACCGCGGAGGACGGCTCGCGGGCCGTGGCGAGCATCGTGGCGGCGCGGATCACGCCGAGCGCCCTCGAGCTGATGGACCGCACGGCCCTCGACTGCGTGCGCGACGCGGCGCCGGGGCTCGACGTGCCGGCAGAGTCCGGCTGCGCCCTTCTCGTCGAGGTGGACGGTCCCCCGGCGTCCGTCGCCGCGGAGGCCGACCGCGTGGAGGCCGAGTGCCGGCGGCTCGGGGCGATGTCCGTCGGCCGCGCCGCCGACGCGCAGGGACGGGAGACGCTCTGGACGCTTCGCCGTTCGATCTCGCCGTCGCTGCGCAAGGTCAACCCGGTGAAGATCAACGAGGACATCGTCGTCCCGAGGAGCCGCCTCCCCGAGATGTACGCGTTTCTCGCGGACCTCGCCTCCCGGACGGGGCTCAGGATCGTGACCTTCGGGCACGCCGGGGACGGCAACATCCACGTCAACCTGATGCTCTCCGGCACGGACGCGGACGAGAGCCGCCGGGCGGACGGCGCTGTCGCCGAGGTCTTCCGGAAGACGGTGGCCGTCGGGGGGACCATCTCCGGCGAGCACGGCGTGGGGATCGCGAAGGCCCCGTTCCTCGAGATGGAGGTCGGCCCGCTGGGGGTCTCGGTCATGAAGCGGCTGAAAGGCTGCTTCGACCCCAACGGGATCCTCAACCCGGGCAAGATCTTCGTCGAGGAGACGGCGGTGGCCCCGTGAAGGACGACGCGCTCCGGGCGCTTTCGGCGGCGTGCGCCAAGTGCGGCACCTGCCGCACGGTCTGCACCCTGTACCCGGAACGCAAGGCCGAGATTGCCGTGGCCCGCGGCAAGATCGCCCTCGTGGAGGCGGCTCTCGACGGCCGCGACGTCGGCGCCGCCGGCGTGCAGGAGGCGCTCGCGGACTGCCTGCTGTGCGGGCGCTGCGAGCGGGCCTGCCCGAACCAGGTGCTCGTCGAGGAGATCGTGATGAAGGGGCGGGCCGATCTCGCCGACGCGCTCGGCATGCCCGCGTGGAAGCGGATCGTCCTCGGCACGGTCCTTCCGTCCCGGGGCGCGAAGCGGGGTCTCCGCGGCGCGGCCGCCGTCGGGCAGAGACTGCTGCCGCGCCGGGTTCCCACGGCGAGCGGACTCCACTACCGGTTCCCCGACGCGTTCGGGCTCGACGGGCGGACGATTCCGGAGATCCCCCCGAAGAGCTTCACGGAGACGCTGGAGGCAGGGGAGGCCGCCCGGGGCGACGTCATGCTCTTCGTCGGGTGCGTGTTCGACCACCTCCTGCCGCAGGTCGGGCGCGCCGCCTACGAGACCCTGAAGGTCTCCGGAAGCGGGATCGCGGTCTTCCGGGGCGCCGCCTGCTGCGGTCTCCCCGCCATGGCGTCCGGCGACCGGGCGTCGGCGCTTCGCTGCGTCGAGGAAAACGTCCGCGCCTTGCGCGCCGCCGATCCGCGCCGGATCGTCTTCCCGTGCGGGTCGTGCCTCCTCATGTTCAAGAGGAACATGTTCGCCCTGCTCCCGGAGGCGCATCCGCTCCGCGGGGACGCGGTCGCGGTCTCGGACCGGTGCGTCGACTACGCCTCGTTCATCCTCGAATCCGGCGTTGTTTCCCGCCTTCCGGACGCGCCGAAAGGCGCGAAGGCGGGCGAGATCGGCTACCACGACCCGTGCCATCTCTCGGGGACGCTGGGAAGGGGGAAGGAGGCCCGGGAGGTTCTCGGGAAGGCGGTCGGCCCGGCGTTCGCGGAGATGGCGGGGGCCGACCTGTGCTGCGGCTACGGCGGCACGTTCAACATCCGCGACTACCCGACCTCCGCCCGCATCGGCGAGAACAAGGTGTCCCGCGCCGCGCGCGGGGGCACGAAAGTCATCGCCACCGCCTGCTCGGGGTGCATCCTCCAGATGCGCGACATGGCCGCGCGGACGGCCCCGGACCTGCGGGTCGTCCACGTCGCCGAGCTGGTTTTTCAAGCCGTTTCCGGTCGTTGACATCCCGCCGACCGGGATGATATGAATTGCCGTTACGCTCCGCAGACCGCCCGCGCCAGGAGGGAAGGATGTCTCTTCAGGAGAAATTCGATGAGCTGCGCCGGAAAAACGGCCTCGCGATGGAGGGGGGCGGGAAGAAGCGGATCGAGACGCAGCACGCCCAGGGGAAGCTGACCGCGCGGGAACGGATCGACCTCCTCCTCGACCCGAACTCCTTCGTCGAGCTCGACCGGTTCGTGCAGCACCGGTGCGCGGACTTCGAGATGGAGAAGTACCTGGGCGACGGGGTCATCACCGGTTACGGGCAGATCAACGGCCGGCTCGTCTACATCTTCGCGCAGGACTTCACGTGCTTCGGCGGCTCCCTCTCGGAGGCGTACGCCGAGAAGATCTGCAAGGTCATGGACCACGCCGCCCGCAACGGGGCCCCCGTCGTCGGCCTGAACGACTCGGGCGGGGCGCGGATCCAGGAGGGGGTCCAGAGCCTCGCGGGCTACGCCGACATCTTCTTGAGGAACACGATCTACTCGGGGGTGGTCCCGCAGCTGTCCGCCATCATGGGACCGTGCGCCGGCGGCGCCGTCTACTCCCCCGCCATCACCGACTTCATCCTCATGGTCAAGAACACCTCCTACATGTTCGTCACCGGGCCGGACGTCATCAAGACCGTCACCCACGAGGAGGTCACCAAGGAGAACCTCGGCGGGGCGATGACGCACAACGAGCGCAGCGGCGTCGCCCACTTCGCCGCGGAGGACGAGAAGGAGTGCCTCTTCCTCATCCGCGAGCTCCTCTCGTTCGTCCCCCAGAACAACATGGAGGATCCTCCCGTCGTGACGCCGAAGGACTCCCCGGACCGCAGGGACGAGAGCCTGAACCAGGTCGTCCCCGACATCCCGACGAAGCCGTACGACATCCGGGACGTGATCCGGAAGGTCGTGGACGACGGGTACTTCTTCGAGATCCAGGAGCATTACGCGCGGAACATCGTCATCGGCTTCGCCCGGATGAACGGGCGGCCCGTCGGCATCACCGCCAACCAGCCCGCCGTCCTCGCGGGCTGCCTCGACATCAGCTCCTCGATCAAGGGCGCGCGCTTCGTCCGGTTCTGCGACGCCTTCAACATCCCGCTCCTGACGTTCGTCGACGTGCCCGGCTTCCTCCCCGGGACGGGGCAGGAGTACGGCGGGATCATCAAGCACGGCGCGAAGCTCCTCTACGCCTTCGCCGAGGCCACCGTCCCGAAGATCACCGTCATCACGCGGAAGGCGTACGGCGGGGCATACGACGTCATGTCCTCCAAGCACGTCCGGGGCGACGTCAACTACGCCTACCCGACCGCCGAGATCGCCGTGATGGGGCCCGACGGGGCGGTCAACATCATCTTTCGGAAGGAACTGCTCAAGTCGGCCAATCCGGAGCAGACGCGGGCGGAGCTCGTGGCCGACTACCGGGATCGCTTCGCGTCGCCGTACAAGGCGGCGGAACTCGGCTACATCGACGAGGTCATCATGCCCGAGGAGACGCGGTCCAAGGTCATCAGGGCCCTCGAGATGCTCAAGAACAAGCGCGACGCGAACCCGTCGCGCAAGCACGGCAACATTCCCCTGTAGGAGGGCGTCCGTGTTCAAGAAAGTCCTGATCGCGAACCGGGGAGAGATCGCCGTCCGGGTGGAGCGCGCCTGCCGCGAGTTGGGCATCAGGACGGTGGCGGTCTACTCCGAGGTCGACCGGCACGCGCTCCACGTCCGGTGCGCCGACGAGGCCTACCCCATCGGGCCGCCGCCCGCCAAGGAGTCGTACCTCGTCATCGACAAGATCATCGACGCCGCCCGGAGGAGCGGGGCCGAGGCGATCCACCCCGGCTACGGCTTCCTCGCAGAGAACCCCCTGTTCGCCGAGCGGTGCGAGAAGGAGAAGATCAAGCTCATCGGCCCCTCCGCCCACGCGATGCGCACGATGGGGTCCAAGACCCTCGCGCGCAAGACCGTCCAGGCGGCGGGCGTTCCCGTGGTGCCCGGGACGGTCGAGCCGATCGCGACGGAGGACGAGGTCTTCCGGGTGGCGCGGGAGATCGGCTTCCCGTTGATGCTCAAGGCCACCGCCGGCGGGGGCGGCAAGGGGCTGCGCCTCGTCAGGGCCGAATCGGAGCTTGCGTCGGCGCTGCGGATGGCGAAATCCGAGGCCCGGTCGGCGTTCAGCGACGACTCGGTCTACATCGAGCGGTACATCGAGAACCCCCGGCACGTGGAGATCCAGATTCTGGGGGACCGTCACGGCAACTACGTCCACCTCTTCGAGCGCGAATGCTCCATCCAGAGGCGCCACCAGAAGGTCGTCGAGGAGTCGCCGTCGGTCCTCATCACGCCCGGGATCCGGTCCGCGATGGGACGCGTGGCGGTCGAGGCGGCCCGGTCGGTCAGGTACGAAGGCGCCGGGACGTGCGAGTTTCTCGTGGACAGGGACCGCAACTTCTTCTTCCTCGAGATGAATACCCGCCTCCAGGTCGAACACCCGGTCACCGAGATGGTGACCGGCGTCGATATCGTCAAGGAGCAGCTCCGGATCGCGGCGGGGGAGAAGCTCTCCATCCGCCAGGAGGATCTCGTGCAGACCGGCCACGCCATCGAGTGCCGCGTCTACGCGGAGGACCCCGACCGGAACTTCTTCCCGTGTCCCGGGCCCATCACGTCCCTGCGCACGCCCGGCGGCCCCGGCGTGCGCGACGACTCGGGCGTGTTCGAGGGGTTCGAGATCCCCATCTACTACGACCCGATCATCTCGAAGTTGGTGGCGTGGGGACGGGACCGGACCGAGGCGATCGCCCGCATGAAGCGGGCATTGAGCGAGTACGTCGTCACGGGGGTCAAGACGACGATCCCGTTCCACATCCGGGTGATGAACAACCGCCACTTCCTGGAGGGGAACTTCGACACGAACTTCATCGACAAGGTGTTCTTCAAGGAGGAGGAGGATCGGCGTCCCGGGCACGGGGACGTGGCGGTCATCACGGCGGCGATCGCGCTGTTCCTGGACGAGCGCAGGCAGGCGGTCGCGCACAAGCCCGCGGCGGCGTCGGGCCCGGTGTCGATGTGGAAGTACTCCACCCGGCCCGGCATGAGAAGAATGGGCTAAGGAGCGGCGATGAACTACGTGGCGACGATCGGGGAGAAGGAAGCCAGGGTGACGGTCGAGGAGGTCGGTGTCGCGCGGTACAAGGTGACGATCGACGGGCAGGAGCACCTCGTGGACGCCCACCAGGTCCAGAGCAGCGTCTGGTCCGTCCTCTACGGGGCCGAATCGTTCGAGGTGGACGTCCAGGGCAGGGGCGACGAGCACGAGGTCCTCATCGCCGGCGACTGCTACAAGTTCTCGCTGATGAACGAGCAGCGCCGGGCGCTCATGCGCACCGCCGGAAAGGGCGGGGCGGGGAAGGCGATGGTGACCTCGCCGATGCCGGGGAAGGTGGTCAAGCTCCTCGTCGCGCCGGGCGAGGAGGTCAAGGCCGAGCAGGGCGTGATCGTCGTCGAGGCCATGAAGATGGAGAACGAGCTGAAATCCGCCGTCTCGGGGACGGTCAAGGAGATCTTCGTGAAGGAAGGCGAGGTCGTCGAGTCCGGGGCGAAGCTCATCTTCGTCGAGTAGGAGGGGAGATGGGGGAGACGGGGGGCAGGGGGAGCGAGGTCGGCCGGGTCCGGGCGGCCCGGGAGCGGTGGGAGAGAGACGTCCTTGCGCCCGCGCTGGCGAAGTCCCCCGAGCGCCGGAAGCGGTTCGAGAGCGCCTCGGGAGCGGAGATCGATCGCCTCTACGCGCCCGAGCACCTCGCGGAGTTCGACTACCTGAGGGATGGCGGCTTCCCCGGCGAGTTCCCGTTCACGCGCGGGGTGCAGCCCACGATGTACCGCGGCCGGTTCTGGACGATGCGCCAGTACGCCGGCTTCGGGGACGCCCGGGAGTCGAACAGGCGGTACAGGTACCTGCTCGAGCAGGGCCAGACCGGCCTGTCCGTGGCGTTCGACCTGCCGACCCAGATGGGGTACGACTCGGACAGCCCGATGGCCTCCGGCGAGGTCGGCAAGGTCGGCGTGGCGATCGACTCCCTGGCGGACATGGAGGTCCTTTTCGACGGGATCCCCCTCGCCCGGGTCTCGACGTCGATGACGATCAACTCGACGGCGTCGATCCTGCTGGCCATGTACGTCGCCGTCGGGGAGAAGCAGGGGGTCCCCGCTTCGCAGCTCAACGGCACCATCCAGAACGACATCCTCAAGGAGTACGTCGCCCGGGGAACCTACATCTTCCCGCCGTCGCCGTCGATGCGCGTCATCACGGACATCTTCGCGTTCTGCAAGGACCGGGTTCCCAAGTGGAACACGATCAGCATCTCCGGCTACCACATCCGCGAGGCAGGCTCGACGGCGGCGCAGGAGATCGCCTTCACGCTCGCCGACGGGATCGCCTACGTCCAGGCCGCGGTCGACGCGGGCATGTCGGTCGACTCGTTCGCCTCGCGGCTCGCGTTCTTCTTCAACGCCCACAACAACTTCCTCGAGGAGGTCGCGAAGTTCCGGGCCGCCCGGCGCCTCTGGGCGACCATCATGAAGGACCGGTTCGGCGCGAGGGACCCGCGGTCCTGGATGCTCCGGTTCCACACGCAGACCGCCGGCTCGGCGCTGACCGCGCAGCAGCCCGACAACAACGTCGTCCGCGTCACCCTCCAGGCGCTCTCGGCCGTCTTCGGCGGGACGCAGTCGCTCCACACCAACTCGCGGGACGAGGCGCTCTCCCTGCCCACCGAGGAGTCGGTCCGGATCGCCCTGCGCACCCAGCAGGTGATCGCGCACGAGAGCGGCGCCGCCGACACGATCGACCCCTTCGGCGGCTCCTACTGCGTCGAGGCCATCACGAACGTCCTCGAGCGGCAGGCCCGGGAGTACATCGACAAGATCGACCGGATGGGAGGGATGGTGGCCGCGATCGACGCCGGGTTCGTGCAGAAGGAGATCCAGGACGCCGCCTTCCGGTACCAGCAGGAGATCGAGCGCAAGGAGCGGATCATCGTGGGAGTCAACGACTTCGCGATCCGCGAGCGGAAAGCGAGGAAGCTCCTGACCGTGGACGCGAAGATCGAGAAGGACCAGCGGCGCCGCCTCGCGTCCCTCCGGAAGAAGCGGGACAACGGGGCGGTCCGGGCGGCGCTCGCCTCGCTCGAGAAGGCGTGCCGGGGCGCGGCCAACGTGATGGAGCCGATCCTCGAAGCGGTCCGCGTCTACGCGACCCTCGGCGAGATCTCCGACATCATGCGGTCCGCCTTCGGGACGTACCGGGGGAAAGCGACGCTCTGACCCCCTTCCGCAAGCCCCGCGAGCGATCGAGCCGGTCGATGACGCCGGCGCGCAGGCCGGGAGCCGTCGCGGCCCGCCTTCCGGAGGCGCCGGATCGGTGCTAGGGTGAATCGATGAGCGCCGCGTGGAAACGTGCCGTTTTCGCGGTCCTCCTGCTCCTTGGCGCGGGCTCGCGGGCCTTTGGCGAGGCCCCCGCGGGTCGGGAGTCCGGTCTCCGGTCCCTCCCCGCGGCGCGAACGGCCCCCGCGCCGGGGCAGCCGCTGATCGCGATCCTCTGCTACCACGACGTGTCCGGCGGGCCCGGCACCCCCACGTCGACGATCTCCCCGGCTGCGCTCCGCGACCAGATCCGCGGTCTCAGGAAGAACGGCTGGACGATCCTCCCGCTGTCCGAACTCCTGTCCCGCCGCGGGAACGTCTCCGCCCTCCCTCCCCGGGTCGCGGTCCTGACCTTCGACGACGGGTACCGGAGCTTCCTCGACAACGTCCTCCCCGTCCTGCGCGCGGAGGGGGCGAAGGCCACGCTTGCCGTGGCCGACGCCCTGATCGACCGTCCCCCGGCGGACATGCCGCCTCTCATGTCCTGGGACGGCATCCGGAAGGCGGAGCGCAGCGGGCTCGTCGAGATCGCGTCCCATTCCCATGCGCTTCACCGGTACGAGACCTCGAATCCGTACGGGGATACGGGGCCCTCGGTCCCGACGCGGCGCTACCTGGCGGCGGAGGGGCGGTACGAGGATCGCGACGAGTACCGGAACCGCATCAGGATGGACCTCCGGGAGGCCCGGCGCCGGCTGCGGCGGGAACTGGGCCACGACGTGAGCGTCCTGGCCTGGCCGTACGGAGAGCACAACGCGATGGCCCGCGCCATCGCCGCGCAGGAAGGGTTCGCGACGACCCTGGGCCTCGACGGAACCGACGTCCGCGCGGAAGATCTGGGGAGCGCGTACCTGCCCCGCGTGATGGTGTTCCGGGGCCTGGGCGTCGGGGCGGACGACATGAGGTGGCTGTACGAGCCGCGCCGTCCCGTCCGGGCGGCGCAGGTGGACCTCGACGCCGTCTACGATCCCGATCCCGCCGCTTTCCGGGCCAACGTCGACCGGATGGTGGCGCACGTCCGGGCGATCGGCGCGACCCACGCGGTCCTCCAGGCCTGCCCCGACCCCGACGGAAACGGCTTCTTCCGGCAGGCCTGGTTCATGAACCACCAGGTTCCCGTGAAGGCGGACATCTGGTCGATGGTGGCCGCCAAGCTCTCCCACGCCGGCGTCGCGGTCTGGATCCGCGCCCCGTCGATGAACCTGCCCTGGGCGTGGGAAAAGCGGCCCGACTGGCGCATCCCCTTCCGCAGGGGGCCCGGGGAGAAGGGGCCCGACCCGTGGTACTTCCGGGTCTCTCCGGACATCCCCGGGGCGCGCCGCGCCGCGGTCGACTTCCTCGCCGACATCGCCGTCTACCTGCCGATCCAGGGGGTTCTCTTCGACGACGACGCCTACATGCTCGGCGGGGAAAGTCTCGCGGGGAGCGGCGCGTCATCGCCGGACGCCAAGTCGGAGGCGATGCGGGCCCTGGTCGAGGAACTCAAGGCCGCGGTCCTCGCGTGGCGGCCGCAGTGCCGGTTCGCGCGGAACATTTACGCTCCCGCCGCGGAGCGGGACGGGATCCACCCGGACTTTTCGCAGGACTTCGGCCAGTTCCTGCGTGACTACGACCTGACCGTCGTGATGGCCTACGCGAGGATGGAGGGGCACGGGAAGGATGCCGGGGACTGGGCCGTCGCGCTGGGCCGTCGCGCCACCGCGCGATGGATCCCGCCCCCGGGACAGGAGCGGTGGGCGCCCCCCGTCATGCTGAAGTTCCAGGCGTACGACTGGTCCGACGAGTCCTGGGTCCCGGGCGAAGAGCTCGCGGCGATGGTGCGCGG
>JBLMWX010000037.1:0-20396 GCA_050257455.1 Gemmatimonadota bacterium
AACCCGGTCAGCATCCGGAGGGCACCGCCTTCACGTTCTTGGAGTGTCGCAGGAGATCCCGCCTGTATACAATCGACACTATACAATACCCGGGAATCTTCCCAAGTCAATCAAAAAATCAAAAAATCGGCCGGCGGCTCCGGAGAGCCGCGGCGCTTCATATATAATAACTCCCATGGAGAACCGCAACGGCCAGGCCCGGCCGATTCTCCTGGCGCCCGCCGGGAGCCGCGCCGCGGTGGCGGCCGTCCTCGCGGCGGGAGCCGACGCGGTCTACGCCGGGGCCGGCGCGTGGGGACGCGGCGGCGCGCGGTCCGGGCTTTCCGACCCGGAGATCTTCGCCGCCGCCGCCGACTGCCGGGCGGCCGGCGCCTCCCTCCACGTGGCGCTGAACACGGTTCCCGCCGCGGCGGACATCCCGCGCTTTCTCGCCTCCGTGCTGCGCCTCCGGGACGGAGGGATCGAGACCGTGATCCTGTCCGATCCCGGCGCGATCGCCCTCGTCCGCCGCGAATGCCTCGGGACGCGGATCTGCGCGTCCGTCGGGGCCTCGACCCTGAACCCGGCCGAGGCGCAGTTCTACCGGGAGCTCGGAGCCGACGCGGTCGTCCTTCCCGCGGCGATCGGCCGCGAGGAGGTTCTCCCCATCAAGGCGGCAAGCGGCCTGTTCGTCGAGGTCTTCGCGTACGGGCGCCCGGAGTTCATCATCCACGGGAAATGCGGGCTGCCGGGATACCTCCGCGAGGCGCCGCCTCCGCCGGCGGCCGGGGCGCCCCGCGAGGCCGGCCCCGCGGGCGGGGGGTCCCTCGCCTCCGCCAAGCGGACCGGGCGCTGCCACCTCGTCTGCCGCGCCCTCCCCGTGCCGCGCGCCATCCGCTCGATCGAGGACGAGCTCCGGGAGTGGGCGGACGCGGGGGTGGACGCGTTCAAGATCGAGGGGCGCGACCTCCCCCCGGAAAGGATCGCGCCGATCGTCTCGCGCTTCCGGCGGAAGCTCGACGCGGCGATCGCGGAGAGCGCAAGGGCGGCGTCCCGCCTATCCCGTTAACGCCTTCCGCAGGTCCTTCGGCAGCGGGATCGACCGCCATCCCGCGTCGATCGCACGGCAGGCGATCTTCCCCTCGGCGGCCAGGACGTCCTTGCCCTGCACGGACCGGAAGAGGGAGAAGCCGAATGTCGCCCCCTTCTCCTCGATGCGGACGACCCGGGTGCGCAGCGTCAAGAGGTCGTCGAAGCGGACCGGGGACCGGTAGCGGCACTGGGACGCGACGACGGGGAACCCGAAGTTCTTCTTCGGATTCCTGTAGACCGCGTCGGGGCCCAGCCCGCGGGAGCGCAGGAACTCGTCCATCCCGCGCTTGAAATAGTCGAGAACGGCCGCGAAATACGCCACCCCGTACGGGTCGGTCTCGCCGAACCGGACGCGGATCTCCGTGGTATGGGACGGGGTGGCGGTCATCGTCTCCGGCGTTCTCCCTTCCCCGAATTCATACCACAAAAGCACCTGTCCGGGGCCTCCAAAACGCGTAGAATTGGTCCCATGAGGCGCATACCGGTCGAACGGTCGGTCAATGCGAGTCTTGCGATCCTGGCCACCCTGGGCGTCGTCGCGCTCCTCTACTACGCCGCCTCGGTCGTCATCACGATCCTCACCTCGCTGCTCGTCGCGCTGGCGCTCGAGCCGCTCGTCCAGCTCCTCCTGAAACGGGCGCGGCTTCCGCGCGGCCCGGCAAGCATGATCGTCGTGTTCCTCGCGATCGCGCTCGTGTACGGCATCCTCTACCTCGCCTACGCGAGCGCCCAGGAGCTCATGTCGGATCTTCCCCGCCTCGTCACGCAGGTCCGGGAGGCGCCGCTGGTGCAGCGGGGGGCGCACGAGGCCCGGCGGTTGACGGAGAGCCTGCAGGAGGCGGGAAAGACGATCGCCCCCGCCGCCCCGGCGCCGCCCGGCGCCCGGACCGCCGTCGTGCTCCGGGAGGGAAAGACGTGGATCGAGGCGATCCTCCAGGGCCTCGGCTCGGTCAAGACGGTCCTGTTCTCCCTGAGCTTCATCCCGTTCCTCGTGTACTTCATCCTGGCCGACAAGGAGCGGCTCACGCGCCGCACGCGCGAGCTCTTCCCGCGGGAACACCGGGAGACCGCCGGCCGCGTCATCGAGGCCATCGAGCGGATGATGCAGAAGTACCTCGCCGGCAACGCGATCGTCGCGGGGATCCTGTGCGCCGCCACCTCCTTCACGTTCCTGCTCGTCGGGCTCCCCTACTGGCTCGTCCTCGGCATCCTCTCCGGGATGCTCAGCATGATCCCCTACCTCGGGCTCCCGTTCGCGCTCGTCCCCCCGCTCGTCGTGGGGCTCGTCACCTTCCCCACCGGGGGCCCCGTTGTCGTGATCGTCGTCGTCGTCGCCGGCCTCCACCTGCTGGCGGCGAACCTTCTCATCCCCAGGCTCGTCGGCCGGGGCGCCCGGCTGAACGCGGTCGCCGCGACGGGGGCGATCATGTTCTTCGGCTGGCTGTGGGGCGGGATGGGGCTGATCCTCGGGATCCCGATCGTCGCCGTGGCCAAGTGCATCATGGACAACGTGCCGGCGACGCAGTCCGTCGGGAGGTGGCTCGGCGACTGAGGGGCCCGGCGCGATTCGGTGTTGCATATCCAACTCGCCGAATATATGATGGCCCGCATATTCCTTGGCAAGGGGGTGCACCCGTGAAGAAAGTCGCTACCCTGGTCGCGGTCGTCATCGCAGTGGTCTTCTCCTTCGGCGTCGCCCTGGCGGCTCCTCCCGAAAAGATCGTCATCAAGGAGATCCAGAAGACGAAGCCGCCGGTGGCCTTCGATCACAAGGCGCACGGCGCGAAGGTGAAGGAGTGCAAGGCGTGCCACCACAAGGACGAGCCGGGCAAGGAGCAGAAGTGCTCCGCCGCGAAATGCCACGGCGCCAAGGCGGAAGGCAAGAAGGTGGACCTCAAGGAGGCGTTCCACAAGCAGTGCAAGGACTGCCACAAGAAGGAGAAGAAGGGGCCCGTCAAGTGCGACGGGTGCCACAAGAAGTAGGCGACCGCCCAGCCGCCTCGTGCCTTTGGCCGAGGCGGGGAGCAAGGAAGTCCCGCGCAGCGCAGCACATCCGGGAGCGGGGCACCGGGCCCTCCTAGGCGGGAACGCGCCGGTCGCCGCAGGACGCGAAGGGCCCGGCGGCTTCAAAAGCCGCCGGGCCCCTTTTTTCCCCGGCCTCCGGGGGGCGCGTCCCCCCGGGCCGCGTTACGCCTTGCCCTTCTCGAGCTCCTTCTGGCGCAGGATGCGGCGCAGGAGCTTTCCGACCGCGGTCCTGGGCATCGCGTCGATGAACTCGATCTCCCGCGGGAGCTTGTAGACCGCGACCTTCCCCTTGCAGTGCTCGACGAGCTGCTTCTTCAGCTCCTCGCTCGGCTGGACGCCGGCCTTGAGCACCACGAACGCCTTCGTCTTCTGGCCCATGACCGGGTCGGGAACGCCGACCACGCCCGCGTCGGCGACCGACGGGTGGGTGACGAGGGCCTCCTCGATCTCCTCGGGCCCGATCCGGTAGCCGGACGACTTGATGAGGTCGTCCTCGCGGGAGAGGAACTGGACGTTGCCGAGCTCGTCCATCGTGACCACGTCGCCCGCCAGGCACCACCCGTCCCGGACCGCCGACTTCTGCTTGTCGTTGTCCTTCCAGTAGATCGTCCCCGTCGGCCCCTGGACGACCATCTTGCCGACCTCGCCCGGCTTCACCGCCTCGAAGTTCTCGTTGATGACCCGGACGTCGTACCCGGGGCACGCCGACCCGATCCAGCCCGGCTTGACCTTCTTCGTCACGGCCGCCGAGATGAAGACGAACATCATCTCGGTCGTGCCCAGCCCCTCGTAGATCTCGAGCCCGAACTTCTCCTTCCAGTCGAGGTACGTCTTCGCGGTCAGCGCCTCGCCGCCGCCGGTGCAGAACCGCATGGAGGAGTAGTCCCAGTCCTTCGGGTTGATGTCGACGAGCATCTTCCGGTACGCCGTGGGAAGCGCCGACATGATCGTGATCTTGTGGTTCTGGATGTTCTTGAACATCGACACCGGGTCGAACTTCGGGATGAGGGAGACCGCCGCGCCGTAACGGAACGGGATGACCGCGACGGTGGAGTACCCCGCCGCCATCGCGATGGGCGCGGGGCCGCCGATGACGTCCTTGTCGGTCACTTCCCAGCAGTATTTCCCGAAGCCGTCGGCGACGATGAGCGACTCCTCCATGAAGTGCGCCGTCCCCTTCGGAAGCCCCGTCGTCCCCGACGTGAACAGGAGGACGGAGACGTCCATCCGGTCCTTCCTGACCGCCTCGCACTGGTCGGGGTTCTTCATGAGGTCCGCGTACGGGACGTACCCCTTCGCCCGGACCTCGTTCTCGTCCCCCCCGACGACGACGATCGTCTTGACGGTCTTGAGATCCGCCTTCGCCGCCTCGACCTCGCCGAGCATCGCCGCGGCGACGATCAGGACCTTCGCCTCCGACAGGTTCGCGACGTGGGCGATCTCGGTGCGGGCGAACAGGACCGAGGTGGGCAGCGACACCGCCCCGATCTTGATGATCGCGAAGTTGCAGACGACGACCGGCGGGATGTTCGGCATCCGCATCATGACGCGGTCGCCTTCCTCGACGCCGAGCTTTTTGAGCCCGTTGGCGACGCGGTTGACGCTCGCCTGGAGCTGCTTGTAGGTGATCCGCTGCTCGTCGAAGTAGACGGCGACCTTGTCGCCGTACTTCGCGGCGGTCTGGTCGAGCAGCACCTCGGTGGAATTGAACGTCTGCGGGATCTTCTTGAACTCGTCGAGCGTGTAGATGCGCTTGGGCCGCAGCTCGGGCGGCGGCAGGTAGCTCTCGGGTATCTTCCCCATCGGTCCCTCCCTCGGTAGGTAGCCCCGCGCGGGCCGCGTCAAGCGCGCCCCGCGCCCGGGTCGATTGGATGAACGCCTATGCTTTTTCGAGAAGCTTCTGCGCGGCTTCCTCGCAGCCAACGAGCCGCTGGAGATCCTTGTCGGAACGGGGGAAGGCCTCGACCGGGTAGCGATCCGCGTCCTTTTCGAACACGAGGAGGGCCGGCACGGTCTTCCCGAAATCCTCCTGGAGCGCTCCCTTCGCGCCGAACACCGCGCGGACCTGGGCCTTGGGGCCCGTCAGCGCCGAGTTGTACGTCATGAAGGCGACCTGCTGTCCCTTGAGGTCCACGGCCTTCGCGTTGACGCCCTTGGCCGCGAGCTGCTCGATGAGCGCGGTCACCTTCGCGTTGTCGCATGGAAACGCCGCGCCGGGTGCCACCGTGCTGTCGTAGTAGAATTCGACCTTCATCGTTGCCGACCCTCCTTGTAATTTATGTGGGATTTCCGGGTGCAGTGAACCATACCACATTTTAAAAGGCAAAATCCACGGCCGCTTCGGGTTTCCCCGAGGCGGCCGTGGATTTTTGCCCCGCTCTTAAATCACTCCGGGAGGCGGCAGGGTGCGCCGCGGCTCCCTACTGGACCTGGGAAAAGGCCGGCCCCGGTCCTTCGTAGAACCCGCACTCGCCCTCGATCCCGTGCTCCTTCGGGATATTGATCGCGTACGGCCACTCGATCTTGAGGCACTGGCCCATGTACGCCTGGGCGATCTGCGGGTCGGTGGCCCTCTGGAAATTCTTGCACCCTTGGCAATTCGGTACTATTTTCGCCACGTTACTCCCTCCTGTCGTCAATGTGGTGCCTCCCGTGTCAGACGCCGGTGTAGAACATCTTCGGGACGCTGCCGATCAGCTCCTCGGGCTTCAGCGGCGATCCGGAAACCGCCTTCCCGCGGACGCTCTTCGTGATCGGGATCGGCTTGCCCTGGAAGTCTTCCCGCGCCTGCGGCGCGGGCGCGACCTTCCCGGGCGTGGTGATCGGCTTCCAGTCCTTCGACTGGGCGAAGCCGGGCAGCTTGTCGTGCGGCCCCTTCGCCTCGGTCGGCGGCCCCTGGCGGATCCCCTCCTTCAGCTCGTACGCGAAGACCGCGTCGCACCCGGCGCACTTGACCTTCCCTTTGAAGTTCCAGAACGTGAACGGGTCCAGGTAGTTGATCGTCCCGCACTTCGGACAATCGAGAATCAGTGAAGCCTCCTTAAATGGCATGGTTTCCCCCTTTTGGTCTCGTTAAATGATCGCCTCGGCCTCGAGTCTCGCGATCTCGGAGGCGCCAAGGCCGCACAGCTTGGCCAGGACGTACTCGTTGTCCGCCCCGACCGGCTTGAAGGCCCACCGGACGCGGGGAGGCGTTTCCGACATGAGGGCCGGATGCACCTGCGTCAGGACGTCCCCGAAGGTCGGGTCGTCGATCCACGCGAGGGATCCCCGGAGGAGGTAGTGCTCCTGGTTGGAGACCTCCTTGGAGTTCCACACGGGCTGGGAGACGAGGCCCGCGGCGACCAGCGCCTTGTGCGCGTCTTCCTTCGTCTTGTCCTTGGCCCACTTGTCGAGCTCGGGATAGATGGCCATCTGCGCGTCGGCACCCACACGGTCCGCGTGGGTCGGGTACTTCTTGGCCAGGTCGTCCCGGCCCATGACCTTGCACAGCGTCTTGAAATCCTCGTCCTTGTAGGCCTGGACGTAGCAGAAGCCGACCTCCAGCTCCTGCGGGTTCTTCGAGTTCGGGTACGACGACTTCCCGCAACGGAAGATCCCCGAGACGCAGAGGAGCGGATCCCAGTTCCCCCAACGCTGGCCGACGATCCCGGTCTTCCCGTACAGGGCGATGAAGTCGGTCAGGTGCCGCTGGGCGCCGTGGACCTGGGAGTATTCGAGGAAGTTCCCCTTGCCCGAGACGTTGTCCCGCCAGTAGAGGCAGGCGAGGATGTTGAACGAGGAGATGGCGCCGCCCCAGTAGTCCATGATCCAGATGGTCTGCTTGGACGGGAGGCCGCCGTACTCCTTGTGCCACCCGGTGACGGAGAAGCAGCCGCCCTGGGCCTGGCCGAGGATGTCGTACGAGGCCCGGTTGCGTCCCGGCCCCCAGCCGCCGAAGCCGCCCATCCACTGGTAGATGACGCGCGGGTTGGTCTGCAGGTGCTGGCGGGCGCCGATCCCCCACCGGTCGAACGTCCCGGCCCGGTAGTTCTCGGAGAAGGTGTCGCTCTTGGCGGCAAGCTGCTTCATGATGTGGATCGCTTCCGGCTTGTGGAAGTCGAGCGAGAGGAAGTACTCGTTCGGGTTGGCGCCGAAGAAGCCTAAGCCCGTCCCCTTGTCCGACATCCACCGGGAGAGGGGGTACAGGAACGGCTCGTTGAACGGCGTCGTGTGCCGCATCGGCTCGCCCCGGCGGGGCAGCTCGACCTTGATCGTCTCGGCGCCGAGCTCGGCCAGGTAGCAGGCGTTGGAGGGGCCGAGGATGTACTGGGTCGTGGAGATCGCCCGGATGCCTTTCAGGACCTCGGGCTTGTCGAATCGCTTCGACGTGTCGAAGACCATCCTGCAGAAATCCTCGAACGTCATGTCTTTTACGCTTTTGCTGACCGCCATTAGATCACCCCTCCCTTCTTGAGCGACTTGAGCTTCTCGCGGTCAAGCCCCAGGAGACGCCGGTAGACGTCCTCGTTGTCCTGCCCGACCGTCCGGCCGATCCACTTGATCCGTCCCGGGGTGTTCATGCCGATGAAGCTCGACGCCCCGAGGAGAACCTTCCCGTAGTTGTAGTCGTCGCACATCTCGATGTGCCCGCGGTACTTGTAGTGCGGGAACTCGCAGACCTCGTCGATGAAGGAGACGCCGCCCGAAGCGACCTCTTCTTCCTGGAGGGCCGTCTCGCACTCGAACCGGGTGTGGTCCTTCATCCACTCGACCAGCGTCGTGTACGTCTCGACCTGCATGTAGTGCGGCAGCCGGTCGGTGACGACCCTGAGCTTCGGGTCCTCGCAGATGTGCTGCTCGAGCTCGGGCTTCTCCTTGCCGACGGTCCGCCAGATCCGGAACCAGAGCCGGTCGTGGCCGCCGCCGACCATGATCTGGCCGTCGGAGCACGGGTTCACGGCGTAGATGTTGATGGCGAGGTCCCAGTTCCCGTAGCGGGGCCGGACCGACCCGTCCATCCCGTACCACGCCCAGTTGTAGTCGATGATCCGCATGACGCCCTCGGCCGCCGTGCACTCCACGAACTGGCCCTTGCCGAGGAAGCGCTCGCGGGCGTAAAGGGCCGCCATGGCGCCCATCGCGGCGAACGTGCCGCCGACGTGGTCGGCCATCCACCAGCCGGACCGCGTCGGGGTGCCGCCCATCGATTCGGGAGCTCCCGTCCCGTGGACGAATCCCATCGAGCACTGCCCGACCGGATCCGTCGAGCCCGGCTGATCCTTCAACGGGCCCCACTGGCCACGCTGGCCGACCCAGAGATAGACGAGACCGGGGTTGATCTCGGAGAGCTGACGGTAGCCGATCCCCAGCTTGTCGAAGTGCCCCGGGGGGGCGTTTTCGATGACGAGGTCAACCTGGGGAATCATGTCCTTGAGCAGTTTCTGTCCTTCCGGCTTCTCGAGGTCGAGGGTGACCGACAGCTTGTTCCGCGCCTCGGCGAGGAACCGCGCGCCGCACTTCTCGCCGTTCCTGGCCTCGAACATGTACTCCTCGCGGCCGAACGGGGTGAGCTTCCGGAGCGGGTCGCCGCCCGGCGGCTCGACCATGATGACTTCGGCGCCGAGCTCCGAGAAATGCGAGGAGCACCAGTGCCCAATGCTCATGTTCGAGGTGCAGTCGAGGACGCGGAGGCCGAACAGCGACTCGGGCTTGTCGTTGTTGAACTTTTGCCGGACCGCGGATTCGAGCCACATGTGGTACTCTTTCCGCTTCTCGTCGACTCCCGCGTAGACCTCGTCGGGCGTCGGCGTCGGGACAGCCGGCCACGGAAGGACCCGGATCTTGGGCCGCTTCTTTTCAGTACGCCATTTTTCTGCCATTCTCCCCCTCCTTGAAGATTTTACGCGCTACCTGCTAGACGCCGAACAAGACGAGTTGCCCTGACGGTCATTCTCCCCGCGCCTCATCCCCCCTTTCCGGCTCCCCTTTGAAAAAAGTCAATACGTCTGCCGCGCGCCATTTCCCCTGGTCGGCTAAGGGAAAACCTTAATAAAATCAGGATATTCCACCAAGACCAATGGTGGAGATTTATAAATACGTTTTATTTTATACTGCGGTGCGCGCGCCGATGTCAAGCCCTTTTTTCTCTTATAAAACCTTTTTTGGGCGTTTCAGGATCATGTGGCAGCCCACCGTGCCGTACGCGATCCCGTCGCGGTTGGGCGCGATGAGCGGGATCGCGGAGACGAGGTCCCACCCCTGCTCGCCCGCCTCGTGGAGCCAGCCCATGTCGGCGACCAGTCCCTGCGGGCTCTCCTGGAACATCACCATTTTGTCCATATATTCCAGCACCATATGCTACTCTCCCTCCTCCCCGGTATTGGGCGTCATCCCGACCGCCCGGGCGATCCTCGCCCGGATGGCATCGTACATCTCCTGGCGCTTCTCCCCGTCGGAGAACATCATCCGCAGGGCGAGGACCGTGACCGCGTCGTAGAGCGTCTTGATGCCGTCCGCCGCGGGACCGCCCGCGAAGATCTTCAGAATCGAACCGTGGTTCGTGGCGAATTTCACGTCGGTGAGCAGGGCGATCTGTCTCCCCGCGTCCGACATCTCCGCGGGCGAAGAGAACGCGAGGAACCGGGCCAGGTGGCGCGCCATCATCGCGGAGTCCATCCTGGCGTTGTCCTCCCGGAGCTTGCGGAGCTTCTCCTCCTCCGGCATCAGCTTCCAGACCACGAACGACACGGGCGGCGTCATCGCCATCACGCCCGAGGCGTACCGGTCGAAGAACGCCGTGATCGTGCGGTCGGTCACCCTGTCCGCCACGGCGAGGATCAGCTCCTTGAGCCCCTTCGACGGGATCTCGTAGAAGGACGGGAACCGCGCCATGAAAGGGGCGACGATGTCGCGCGTCTCCTCCGTGGTCAGGATGTCGATGTGGACGAGGGCGGAGAGGCGCAGGTCCTTGAGCGACATCGTGTCGAGGGTCCTGCGAAGCTCCCGCTGCTTCCACCAGAGCGGCGCCTCCCGCGGGTACCGTTCCATCTCCGGACCCAGCAGCTTCTCGGGGTCCGCGTCGATCCCGGCCGTCCGGGCCGCTGTCGTCCGGATCTCCTTGAGGAGCTGCTCGCACTCCGGGCCTTCCGCGAGGCGAACCGCCCGCTCGACGAGGGGGGCGATCTCCCGCGCGGCGGCGCGGAGATCCTCGACGGACCGCTCTTCGAGCCGCGCCAGGAGGTCGAAATAAAGGACGAATTCGAGGACGCCCTCGTTGAACCCGGGGTCCGCGAGCATGTACGGCCGGAACAGCATCGCCGTCCGCGCGATCTCCCGGCGCAGCTGGAGGGGGGCGACGTCGTCGAGACAGCGCGCGATCTTCGGCCACTTCTCGCGGACCGACATCTCCTGGTACTCTTCCAGGGTCAGGAAGGGGGGGTCGAACCGCTCTCCGTCCTTCTTCTTCTCCTCCAGCTCGGCAACGGCGTATTCCGTGTACGCGGGGACGAAGCTCCGCGCGAACTCGCGCAGCTCGCTCTCGTCCTTGTACTCGGTGTAGCCGCCGAGCAGCTCCTTCCGCTTCGCCTCGTCGAGGCAGTCGCCGAAGATGCGCATCGTGAACCGGAGGTGCCAGTCCCCGAGCTTGTCCATGTTGCCCATGATGTTCTGGCTGCGGTCGATCAGGCGGTGGCGGACGAGCTCGACGTAAGACTCGATCATGACATCCCCTCGCACGCGCCGAGGACCTTCTTCAACCGGGCGATGAAGGCTGCGCGCGCCTCCTTCGGAAATTCCCACGTGACCGAGACCATCGCGCCGGTGAACGCGAACTCGGCGTCCTCCTCCTCCCCGCCGCACGAGCCGCCCTTGACCACCTGGGGCGCCGAGGACGGCGGCCCCAGCTCCGCGGCGAGCGCGGCGATGAGCTTTTCCCCGGTCTCGCCGGAGACGGTCTGGAAGGTGCCGTACGTGGGGACCACCGAGAAGAAACAGGGGAGGACGTCCCCGTTGGACGCCACCAGGGCGTCGAGATTCCACTGGGCGGCCGACGCGCGGACGGACGCCTTGCGGCACTCAAGCGGCACTGTTCACCCTCTCCTCGAACGGAATCGAAGCGATCGTTCCGGGCCGCCGGGAGGCGGCGTCCCCGTCACGCGGAAGGCGGCGGTTCGCCCCCCGGGGAGCCGTCCTCGCCCGCCACCTTGCGGCGCAGCTTCCGGACCATCTCCCCGGCGAAGAACGCTTCCATCCCGCTCTTGTAATACTCGTCCTCGAGCCAGTCCGCGATGTGGGCGCGGAGCTCCCGCGTGATGTTGAGCTCCGCGTCCAGGACGAAGACGACGACGCAGCGATCGTCCCCGTCGTAGAAGCGGAACGCGAACTTCCCGTCCGGAAGGGCCTTGAGGTCGATGCCGACGATATCGGACGCCCACAGGTCCAGCGCGCGCTTGAGCTCCACCGCGGTGAAGATCTTGTCCCCCACCGACACGGTGTCCGTCCCGGACCAGAGCGGCCCGAACTCGGACTCGATGATCTCCTTTTCGCTGATGGGCACCGCGCTCCCCCCCCCGCCGCGCCGGCCCCCGGCCCGAGAAAATGCCCCGAACCGGAAGGCGCGGATCGAAAGATCACTTTTACACTCCCGTCTTCCCGCCTGTCAAGGCGATATATAATGACGTTTTGTAATTGCCCAAAAACCGCTCTGAATTCGCGCCCCTGGATTCCTTGACACGCCCGGCGGCGGCGGATACAATTCGGCAGTTCCGACAACCGCCCGCCACAGGAGGACGCCCAGGTGCCCCGGATCGCGACCGCGACGTCGAAGAAGCTGTTCCGCGAGGCGCAGAAGGTCATCCCGGGGGGGGTCAACTCGCCCGTCCGCGCCTTCCGCTCCGTGGGGGGGACCCCCCTGTTCATCGCGAAGGCCAAGGGCGCCACCGTCACCGACTCGGACGGCAACGTCTTCATCGACTACGTCTCCTCCTGGGGCCCGATGATCCTCGGCCACGCTTACCCGAAGGTCGTCGCGGCCATCAGGCGGGCGGCCGGGAGGGGGACGAGCTACGGGGCGCCGACCGCCGGGGAGGTCGCGCTCGCGAACCTCATCCGGCGGGCCTTCCCGTCGATCGAGAAGGTCCGGCTCGTCTCCTCCGGAACGGAGGCCGCGATGAGCGCGGTCCGGCTCGCCCGGGGGTTCACGGGACGCGACAAGATCATCAAGTTCGAGGGGTGCTACCACGGGCACGCCGACTCGATGCTCGTGAAGGCCGGCTCCGGCGCCCTGACGTTCGGGCAGCCGGATTCGCCCGGGGTCCCCGCGGACCTGGCCCGGCACACGCTCACCGCCACGTTCAACGACATCGCGTCCGTGCGCGCCCTGTTCGAAAGCAATCCCGGGCAGGTGGCCGCGGTCATCGTGGAGCCGATCCCGGGGAACATGGGGGTCATCCCTCCCGCCCCGGGATTCCTCGGGGCGCTGCGCGACCTCGCCAGGGGCCGGGGGGCGCTCCTGATATTCGACGAGGTGATCTCCGGCTTCCGCGTGGCGTTCGGCGGCGCGCAGGAGCTCTACGGGATCCGCCCCGACCTCACCGTCCTCGGGAAGATCATCGGCGGGGGGCTGCCGGTGGGGGCCTTCGGCGGCCGGGCGGACATCATGGACGCCCTGTCCCCGGTCGGGCCGGTCTACCAGGCCGGGACGCTCTCGGGGAACCCGCTGGCGGTCGCCGCGGGGATCGCGACGGTCGCCGAGCTCGCCCGGCCCGGAACGTACGCGAAACTCGGCGAGAAGGCGGACTACCTCGCCGAAGGGCTCCAGGGGGTCTTCGGAAAGGCCGGCATCGCCAGCTGGACCAACCGCGTCGGCTCCATGTGGACCACGTTCTTCCAGAAGGGGTCGGTCGTCGACTACGGGACCGCGAAAAGGAGCGACACGGCGCTCTACGGGAAATATTTCCACGGCTTGCTGTCGCGAGGGGTCTACATCGCCCCGTCGCAGTTCGAGGCGGGGTTCGTGTCGCTGGCGCACGCGCGCAGGGAGCTCGACCGGACGATCGCGGCGGCGCGGGAGACCCTCGCGCGGCTGTGAGGGCGCACCGTACCGGGATGTTCCGGAGCGTTTCGGAGCGTACGCAACGCCCCGGGACGTCCAACACCCGCCGGCGAAGAGTCCAGGAACGCCCCCGAACTGTTCGGGGCGCTTTTCGATTGACGTCTTCCCCGGTTCCGTGGTAGGTAAACAGGGTTTTTACCATGACCGACAAACAGGACCGCAGGGCCTTCTACCGCGAGCTGGGCAAGTACAGCGCCCTCGGCCTGGAGATGGCGATCTCGGTCGTCGTCGGTCTGGCCATCGGCTACTACCTGGACAAATGGCTGGGGACGAGCCCCTGGCTCTTGATCGTCTGGATCGCGTTCGGGTTCGCCGCGGGCGTCCGCAGCCTCTACCGCGCGGCGGTGAGGTCCGAAAAGGACCTCGAGAAGGACGAGGAGGAGAAGAGGAAGCCCGGTGGGAAGTGAGACGCCCGCTCCGGGCGGCGCCGGGGAGGAGCCGGGCGCCCCGTCGCTCCGGTCGCTGGAAGTCAACGTCCTCGTCTCGGCGGGAGTCGTCCTGGCGGGGATCGCCGTGGCGGGCCGGTACGGGATGCTCCCCGGCGCCGCGTGCGGGGCGGCCATCGTCTGGATCAACTTCTACCTGATCCGGAAGATCCTCGAGAGGGCGTTCGCGGGCGGCAGGACGATCGGGAAAGGGTTCGTCGTCCAGTACGTGCTCAAGTTCCTCGGCCTCGTCGCCGTCGTCTGGCTGGTCGTCAGATCCGGATGGTTCGACATCCTCGGGTTCCTGCTCGGCCTGTCGTCCCTGTTCCTGGGCGTCCTTCTCGAGGGGCTGACCCGGGCGGTCCGGTCGAAGTCATCGTGAGGGGGAATCGCGATATGCGCAGATGGTTGGGGGGGATCGCGGCGACCGCCCTGCTGCCCGCGGCGGCGGCGGCGTCCACCGGCGGCCACGAGCCGTTCTCCTGGTTCCAGCTCCTCCCGTTCCACGTCCCGCAGTACGTCCTTTCGGCGTTCCTGATCGCCGTCCTCCTCGTCGGCCTGTCGGTCGCCGTGGTCGGCGGCCGGAAGCCGGCCGACATGGTGATCCCCGACCCGCGGTTCACGCTCCGGAACGTGCTCGAGCTCCTCGTCGCCTTCATCGTCGGGATCGCCGAGGACATCATGGGACACCACGCGAAGAAGTACCTCCCCCTCCTGGGAACGTGCTTCCTCTTCATCCTCTTCATGAACCTGATGGGGCTCTTCCCCGGCTTCGTGCCGCCGACCGACAAGATGAACATCACCGTGGGGCTGGCGGTCGTCATCTTCCTGTCCACCCACGTCTTCGGCGTGATGGAGCACGGGATCAAGTACTTCAAGCATTTCCTGGGCCCCGTCTGGTGGCTCTCGTGGCTCATCCTTCCCATCGAGATCATCTCCCACCTCGCGCGGCCGATGTCCCTCTCCCTCCGTCTCATGGGGAACATCACCGGCGACCACATGGTCGTGTCGATCTTCCTGGGGCTCGTCCCGTTCGTCGTCCCGACGATCTTCTACGGCCTGGGCGTGTTCGTTTCGTTCATGCAGGCGTTCATCTTCACGGTCCTGTCGATGATCTACATTTCCGGGGCCGTGGCCCACGAGGAGGAGCACTAGGCACTTCCCCTCGAGAGGTGCCTGCGGGGAAAGGCAACACCCCCGGCGGGGGGGCGGAACCGCCCGGCGGGGTTAATCCATAATGAAAAGGGGGTACACGATGTTCCGCAAACTTTCTCTCTCTTTCCTGCTCGCGCTGCTGGTCGTCGCGGCCGCGAGCGTGGCCTTCGCGGAAGAAGGCGCGGCCGCCGCGGCCGGCGGCAACGTCAAGACCTTCATCGCGCTGGCCGCCGGGTTCGGCATAGCCATCGCATCGTTCGGAGGCGCGCTCGGCCAGGGCAAGGCCATCGCCGCCGGGCTGGAGGGGATCGCCCGCAACCCGTCCGCCCAGAACAAGATCTTCATCCCGATGATCGTCGGCCTCGCGCTGATCGAGTCCCTGGTCATCTACACCCTGGTCATCGCGTTCATCCTCGTCGGGAAGCTCTGACGGTTCCCGCCCGCGACCGGGGCGAAGACGACGGAAGGGCGAGGATCCCGAAAGGGGCCCTCGCCCTTCCGTTTTTTTTTCACCGGCCGGATCGCCGTGACGGCGCCTTACCAGGTGATGGTGACGACGAGCGTGTCGCCGTATGTGCCGGCCGAGACGTTCTGGCCGGGGGGGACCCGGCCGTGGATCGTGACGGCCTTCGGCGGCCGGTTCGGCGGCCCCGCGCCGCTCCTGACGGTCGCGGTGCCGCCCGTGCCGTCTCCCCAGACGGCGGCCATCGAGGCGGACGTGAAGACGTTGTACCCGAGCGTATCGGGAAGCGACGCGTGGCGCATCCGCCGCGGCAGAAACGTTCCCGCGCCGCCGGGATCGATCGCGACGACCACGCTCCCCGGCGGGATCGCGTCGCAGGCGACGGTGATGCTCCCCGTGGAATCGAGCGGGACCGGCGAGAACACGTCGTAGACGCCGAAGTTGATCCCCGTCGCCGTCACGCTGCACGCCGCCTCCGCGTGTCCGGCGGCAAGCACCGCGAGCGACAGGGCGACCCCGAGGCTACCGAGACGTCTCACAGACGATTTCTCCGAGGTCGACGACCACCTCGCCGGAGGCCGGGACCGTGAGGTCAAACTCGCACGTTTTCCCGTCTGCGTCAAACGCGGCCGGGTACGACCCCGGCCCCACGTTTTCGACGTAGAATTCCCCCTTTCGCCCCGTCGGGAAGTCGATGGTCTTCCCGGCGACCGTCGCCCGGACGTCGACGAACGCGGCCGGGCGCACGATCCCCGCGGAGCTGACGGAAAGCGATCCCGTCACCGCCTGGAACTTCGGGGCGTCGAACCGGATGACGGAGCCGCTCCGCAGCGGGGGCGAGACGTACTTCACCACCTCGCCGACGGCGCGGTCGATCGGGATGTCCCGGTCGTCGATGGCGACCTGGTTCTCGTAATACGACCCGAGCGACGGGACGAAGGCCCGGCCCTTCGCGTCGGTCCGGCCGATCTCCTGGTTGCCGACCAGGACGCGCACGCCCGCGAGGTTGTCGACGGCGACGACCCCGAAGCTGTCGGCGACCGGCCGCGTCAGGCCGACGGCGCCGCCGACCGTGGCGATCCCGCCCGACGCGGTCAGCCGGTACCAGTTGCGGGACTCTCCCCGGTCATCGTACCGGCCCCGGTATTCGCCGGTCAGGACCCCGTACCGCCCGTTGTACTGGACGAACGGGTTGAGCGCCGTCGCCGGCTCCCCGCCGCCGTCGGTCCGCTCCGCCTGGACGCGGAACCCGTATCCTTCCCCGGCGGGGACGTACTTCTGCGCCTGCACCGTCTCCGTCGTCCTGCCGTCCCCCGTCCTGACGCTCCCGGACAGGGAGGCGTCCGGGCCGAGGGTGTACGTGACCCCGACGAACACCTCGTCGATCGAGTCGGAATCCCGCGTCCTCCGGTACGAGGCGTACAATGTGGCCGCGCGCGCAATCCTCACCGCGTAGGTCACCGCGGCGGACCGCCGGCCCGGTCCCCCGTATGTCCCGGCCGCGCCGACGGCGACCGAGATGGAGCCCAGCCGGGGCGTCCAGTACCCGGCGCCGGCGCCCGCATCGTAGCGGGGCCTGTACGGGACGTCCCCTTCGTCGAGGAGCGCGTACCCCTTCGAAAATCCCTTCGCGAAGAGCGTCGCCGAGGCGGTGTTGTCCTGGTAGACGTAGCGCAACAGCCCCGCGACGCCTCCGCCCCTCTCCCGGTCGTGGCTTCCGGAGACGGACGACGTGACGACGCCCGCGTTGCCGAGCACGACCGACGCCTGCGGTCCGAGGTTCGCCATCCCCCCGCCCGCCTCGCCGCGGAACCCCGCGGTGACCGCGTCGCTCACGCCGTAGTTGTGGATCGCCGAAACGGCGAGCGTCCCGTACCGGTTGCTCCGGACCCCGAAATCCCTCCGCAGGAATCCCGCGTTGTAGCTGTATTCGTGAAGTCCCTTCCGGAGCACGGCGTCCGTGAAGTAGAACGGCGCCGCGATCCGCTCCTCCCGCCCGAAGGGATCCCGGATCACGACGGTCAGCCGCGACGCGCCCCCGTAATAGTCGAGGTTCTTCAGCTCGAACGCGCCGGGCGAGAGCGTCTCCGTCCGGAGGAGCATGCCGTCGAGGAACACCTGCGCGTCCGAGGGCGTCGCCACGAGGCCCGACACGCTCGCAAGGGGATGGCTCCGGAAGTACGGGTCGATCCGGTAGACCTTCGAGACGCTCGCCCCGCCGAGGTTGACCGCGTTGCCCAGGTCCCCCGACGAGGCGAACGTGTCGCCGACGACGGCCCGCTGCATCGTCTCCCGGCGGTCGTAGATCGCGCTCGTCTGGAGCCGGACGAACGACGAGTCGGCGGGCGTCCGCGTGTAGGCGGAGTCCGAAAGGAACAGCACGCCGCCGGCCCGGACGCCGAGCTGGTTCTCCACGTCCCAGCCCCGGGTCCCCTCCTCGGCCGCGTAGCCGACCCGGTAGTTCAGAAACGCGCTCGCGTCGTCCGGCCGTTCCACCCCGGGATGCCCCCGCGGGGTGAAATCGATCGTTTGCACCGGCAGGACCCCGGGCGCCGCCGTGACGTCGAGCGAGAGCGTCTTCTCGTCGAACGCATACGAGATCCCTTCGACCGAACGCAGGGACACGAACCTCTCGCCGCCGAGCTCGGTGAACGCTCCCCCCACCACCTTGAGGCCGGCGGCCTCGAGGTCGGAGGCCCGGACGAGAAAGTCGCCCCCGGCGGCGCGCTCGACGAAGACGTCCCCCCCGGCCTTCCCGTTGACGACGAGCTTCACGACCAGGGTTTCCGCGAGGGCCGCCGCGCCGCGAAGGAGGATCAGCGCGCAGGCGAGGACGACGACGCGAGAGGGAGGGGGGAGCCCGCGGCCGCTCTCCCGGCTCCGGCGCGCGCGCGGACTTCGCGCCGCCTGCCCGTCCGGAGACGCCGCGTCCCGGGGCCCGAAGGGGTGCGACCTAAGGGGGACACTTCGATCGGTCCGCATCCACCCGGCCGGCGAGCGTCGATTTGTCGGTCCTCACTTCCACGTCGACCGAGGCCACGTCGGGGCAGACGTCCGCGGGAATCCCCGCCGCGTACCCCCGGGACGCGCCCGCGAGAAGGTACCACCCGTTGATCTCCCTCGAGAAGACCGGCTCGCCCCGGCTGTTCCTCCCCGTCACGGTCACCCCGCGGACGACGCAATGCGCGTTTCCCGCGTTCCGGACGCGGACGGAAACGGTCCCGTTGTCCAGGGCGACTGGCCCGATCTCCGGCTTCGGCTCGTCCCTGGGCGGTCTCACGAAGACCGGCACGCCGAACCGCACCGCGACGGCCACGGCTGTTCCGCGCGACGCCGGCGGCCCCGGGATCTCCTCGATGAAGAGGCGGTACGCCTTCTCGCGGGCAGCGGCCGGGACCCGGATCCCCGCCCGCACGATCCGCTGCTCCTTCGCCCCGAGCACCATCATCTTCGGGTAATAGACGAGATCGGCGGAGTCCGCGTAGACGTCCTTCCCGTCGGCGTCCTGCGTCCACTCGCGCGCCGTCACCTCGAGCCGAAGCTTCTCCTCCGAGTCGTTCGTGACGGTGACGACGCCGGTCTTGGCCTCCCGGCCGAGGTCCAGCCGGATCGGCGACACGCGCCACTCGCCCGCCCGCGCGCCGGTCGGGACGACAGCGGGGGACAGAACGAGAAGGACGGCGGCACAAAGGGGCGGCAGAAGACGCGCGGCAAGCGACGTAACGCGGCGGGAGCGGGCCGGGCGGCGGTCCATGGCGGTCACTATAGCAGAACGCCGCGAAAGTTCCAGGCGGCGGGCGGCATCAGGGATCGATCGCGACGACGACCGCATCGGCGTAATCTCCCGGGACGGCGTCCCGGTAGTCGGCGCCGCGGACGGTCCCCGTCACGGTGACCGTCTGCGGCGTGTTTCTCGGAATGGACCCGGACCCGGGCGCCACGGAGAACGCGTACGGGAGGAACGTCCCGGGAAGGGTCGCGTGCCGCATCCGGTTGCCGCCCGGGACGGTCTCGTTCTGGCCATCGTCGTCGGTCACGAGGAACATGGTCGTCGGGGGACCCCCGTTGCATCGGAACACGAGCGGCGCGGAGACCGTGACGTCGGCCGGGGCGACCGCGGCGCCCGGGTCGAGATTCCCGAACGCGAGGGTCGCGGCCTTCGTGCTGAACCGGCAGTTGGACTTGGGCAGGATGACGGCGGACACGCTCACGGCGGCGCTCGACGCCCCGAACGCGGGGACCGCGGGCAGGAGCGCCGGCCCCGCGACGATCCCCGCCGCGACCGCCCGGGAAACGAGGGACCGGACCCGAAAACGCCGGGAGGGGTGATGGTCCGTCACCCCTCCCGCGGCTTTCGCGCCCTCCGGATCGCGTCTGGCCGTCACGGATCGATGGTCAGCGTGACCGTGTCCGTGTAGGTATCCGGCGTGTTGGTCGCGTAAACCGCGCCCACCGTCCCGGAAAGCGTCAGCGTGATGGGGCTGGCGGGGCCGAGCCCCGTCCCCGTCGCCGGCGAGTACGTGAGCGAGTAGGGAATGTACTCCGTCGTCCCCAGCGTGGTGCTGTTCATGCTCTGGCTCCCGGCCACGACCTCGTTCAGGCCCTCATCGTCGGTGATCGTGTAGCTCGCCCCGTTCGTGCACCAGAAGGAGAGCGTCGTGGTGATCGGCCCGATCCCCAGTGCGTTCCCGGACGTGTCGAACGGCAGGTCCCCGAACGCCAGCGTGGCGCCGCTGTTGAACCGGCACGTCCCCACGACCCGCGCGGAGACGGCCACCGTTGCGGTATCCGCGGCCGCCGCGGCCCCGGCCGCCAGAATGAACATGACGATGATCGCCGCCTGGACCGTCCTCTTCCTCATGTCGCCTCCTTCCTTATAAATATAGCCTCGGCCCCCCGAAAGGGTCGGCGGGCCGGTGTCCGCTGCCGTTCCCCCCGCTTTTTCGCCGATCCGGTGCCCTCACTTTAACGGTTTTGCATGCCGACGGGTATCCATGACAATTTCGTCGCGGGCGCGACGCGGTGACGCCGAAACGGCCATCCGGCCTCGATGCCGCGGGGCCGGGGCCGGCCGCGCGCCGTCTCCGAATTCGTCTTCCGGCCCGGGGGCATGATGTATAATGTGCCTTTCGTCCGTCGCAGGACCGGATTCCAGGACCCGTAA
>JBLMWX010000038.1:0-18264 GCA_050257455.1 Gemmatimonadota bacterium
CCTGGAAGTAGTAGATGACGGAAGCCATTTCCACGAAGTAATCCTCGACGCCATCATGAAGCCCGGGGTCACCGGCTCGTGCCTTCAGATTTGGATTGTATCTGAGTATCTTCGAAGGAGACGCCACGGCGAGCAGCCGCGAATAGCCGAGATTGCCCTTACCATCCACGTCCTGGGTCGCGCCCTCATCACTCTCACAAGCGATGGTCATCGGGGCCGAGGCGTCTCCTCCCCAGAAGATCAGAATGGTCGAGCTGTCGTGATGAGAGCAGAGGACTGCCCAGTCCGTCTCCCCCGGCCCGCGAAAGGAGCCGCGGATGACGTTGTGGGGCTTCTTGTAGAGTCGATTCCCTGGTTCATCGTACAGCCAGGTCTGCGGGATCTCGCACCCTCGTGACTCGAGCGCTCTCACGACGCCCCGCGGAAGCTCAGGGAATTCGCGCGGCGAGAGTCTTCGAATGGGCATGAGGTGAAACTCGGGAACCGAACCGCCCCGGGCGTCACCCGCGCACATCGCCATGAGGAGCCCAAGCGCCAGGAACCTTGCACCGCTCACGCGCAACATCATTTGGCCCGCGCCAGGCTGCCCGTATACGCGACTACTTCGTCCGTGTCCACGTAGGCGGTCCAATGCCCCTGCTCGTACGCTGCGTCTTCAGCTGAGAGAAAGATCGAGAATCCGCTCAGCGTTTGTCCCCCTGCGAGAGCATCGGTCGGGCGCTGGATCACCCAGTCCGCGGTCGCCGGGCCCCCGTCCTGCATGGGGACGAGCTCGAAACTCCAGCCTGGAGGCGAAGTAGAGCTAGAGTCTGGAATGACACCACCACGCCACCCCTTGGGCGCGCGGGTCAACTCCGCGGTGCCGTGATCGAAATCGAAGCCAATCGAGATGCCGGTGATGGGGTACCGGCTCCCGTTCACGACCGTGTATCGATAGACAATCCGGTCCGGGCGCAACGTTGCCTTCGTTACCAGGACCTCGACGTCCCGCGCGGGGGTTGTACCGATGGTCGTGAACGCAATGATGGACAGTACGACGAGCCAACCACTCATGCGACGGCTCAAGGCTTGCCTCCCGCTGAACGTGCGGAGCCTGCTCCCAGTTCTCGCATCGAGGAACCGCGGACCGCGGCTCTCTGTCCGTTATCGGCATTCAGGAAGCGATCCTGGACTGCGAGAGACGTGCCGACTCGACTGATCCGGTGATCCGGTCTCAGCTTCCCTCATTGTCCCGATATGTCCGCTCCTGTCCCCAAATGGCACCGCGCCCCAGCAGGGTTATCCCACTGGGGCGCAGCGTATTCTGATTTGCGGACTGTACTTACGGGGTCGGCAGCTTCAAACCCCTGTTTCTCATTAAAAGGCAGGTGCTCTACCGCCTGAGCTAAGGGCCCAAGTAATGCGCAGGCCGTACCTTAGCACTTCCAAGACGAGAGCACCTTCCCAATGCGCAGGTGCTCCGGCCGGCATCCACTCTCGCCCAGCGTCTGCCGCGCCGTTACCGAGCATGGTACGTCCGTATACCAGTTACGGGTCTCCCGCCGGGCTACTCTCGCCGCACCGTAACGTGCCGTTCCGTCACCGGCCCACAGGTTTGTGCCCTGGCTCGGGCGTGCGCATGCGCACGCCCGGCTCCCAGCGAGGGCGGTCGTGTCGAGAAGGGGGTTTCCCATGCGGCCCGCTGCGCATCGTCCTTCCGCGCTTCCCCGGATCATCTGCATTTGCCTGGTGGCGGTCGCCATTCTCGGGCCCACCACTCCGGCTATGGCCCAGGATGTCACCGGCTCGCTGCAGGGAAGGGTTGTCTCGCCCGAGGGTGCGCCCGAGGCGGACGTCCACATCGCTGTGACTAGCCCCGACCTGCAGGGCATCAGGGAGACGGGGACGGACCGCGACGGCTTCTTTCAGTTCCTGGTGCTGCCTCCGGGCACGTACGAGCTGCGTGCCGGGCGGATTGGGTCTCGTCCGATCCTGGTCCGTGGCCTCGTAGTCGAGTTGGGGCGCGCGAAGGCAGTCCCCCTGCTCACGCTCACCTCACAGCCGATCCAGATGGACTCCGTGGTCGTCGTCGCGCCAGCGGCCTCGCTCGACCCGGTGCACACCACCATGGGAGGGGTGCTGAAGGCCGAGGACTACGCCGCCTTGCCTGTAGACAGAGACTACAAGTCGATCATCTCGATCCTGCCACTCGCCAACGAGAGCTATCGGGGCGACCCGGTCAACGTCGGCGGAGCCACGGGATTGGAGAACCAGTACTTCATTGATGGAGTGGATGTTACGGACACCAAGATTGGGGATCGAGGCACGAGCCTTCCCTATAATTTCGTTCGCAGCGTCAACGTGCGGACCGGCGGCTACGAGGCACAGTACGGCCGGGCTCTGGGGGCAGTCGTAGATGCCGTCACCTATTCGGGGACGAATCACTTCGATGCGAATGTGTTCGGGGTGACGCAACCGTCCTCCCTTACCATGGATGCGAGGGGCGCCCCCCTGGTACGCGAGGAGGGCCCGGCTTACTACGACCTCGGAGGACGAGCCAGCGGCCCCATGTTGCGTGACCGCCTGTGGTACTCCACCGCACTGAACCCGCGGCACGACAGTGTGAACAAGGAGATCTCGGGGCTGGGGTTCTTCGAGGACAAGACGAACGCCACCCGCTTCGCGAGCAAGCTCACTTGGCGCGCGAGCGCCGGGACAAACGTCGAGCTATCGGTGTTCGGCGATCCAACGACCCATGACCTTGTAACTCCGCCGACCGGGTCTGTGGGGATTGCCACCATCAAGAATCCAGACCCCTTGCTCATGCGCGAGGAGACAGGGGGGACCAACGCCACACTGCGAGTCACGTCCGATCCGTCCGACGGGCTGCTGCTCCAGGGATCGATCGGCAGGCAATGGGATCGTTATTCCGACGAAGGAGCCACAGGGGTGGGCAAATCCGAACCGCTCTATCTCGACTACGTCCAGGGCTCGATCGAGGGCGGGGTCGGCTCGATGTGGCTCGAGGATCGAGACCGCACGAGCCTCTCGGCACAAGGGACGCTCAGTCTCCCAAAGCACACCGTTTTGGCAGGGGTGAATTTCGAAGATCTGGCGGTCACCAGCAGCTTTGAGACTCGGCAAATAGCCCGTACGGACAGTTCCACCTGGCTGGACACATACGAAACCTATGCCGGCTCCTTTCATAATCGATCTCCCGCCGCATACGTCCAGGATACTTGGCGAATCACGGACAGGCTTGCACTCAACGCGGGACTCCGTTGGTCTGCCCAGTATCTGATCGGCGCGAGCGGGCGCACGGCAATGAGGCTCCTCGACGAGTGGCAACCCCGGGCCGGATTCAACTGGGACCTTGGATCAGGGAGCGCGCAGCGTTTGTTTGGGTCCTACGGCCGCTTCTACCAGATCATTCCTGCGAACATTGCCGTCATGTGGTTCGTCGACTACACCGCCCTCTACTCCACGTACTCGACCGATCCGCGCCAACCCGGAGCGGTCCCCGTCAGCGTCATTGACGGCGGCTCGAAGGAAACGGACTACGCCAAGCAGATCCCGGGTCTCGAAGCGGAGAATGTCGACGAGTTCACACTCGGGTACGAGCGCGTTCTGGGGCATAGCGCCACGGTCACCTTGCGCGGCATCCGACGTGACCTTCGCTCCAGCTTCCAGTGGGGGGCGGATTTTTCGCGTAACCCGATATGGGCGTTCGGGACACCCGGCCAGGGCAACTTCGACTTTCTACCGCCGCCCAAGCGCCAGTACACGG
Source organism: Gemmatimonadota bacterium (assembly GCA_050257455.1). Classification (GTDB taxonomy): domain Bacteria; phylum Desulfobacterota; class Deferrimicrobia; order Deferrimicrobiales; family Deferrimicrobiaceae; genus JBLMWX01. The sequence continues at coordinate 3,767 of JBLMWX010000038.1, forward strand.
CACTCGAGCTCTCGGCCGTGGGTGCATGGCGGCGGATCAATTTCCGGGCTTCCTACGTGCTCTCTCGCTCCTGGGGCAACTATCCGGGGCTATACGATTTGGACTTGAGCCATGCGAATCCAGGCCAAGTGCTCACGTTCTTCATGCCCTATCAGGCGACGAACAGCACTGGCTACTTGCCGAACGACCAGCCCCACGTATTCAAGCTGAGCGCAGATTACGCGACCCTGTTCGACCTGCGTCTGGGAGCGTTCCTCACCGTCGCATCCGGGACTCCAATCAACGAGTTCGCCGCGGGCCCCGATTTGTCGTGGGTGCCCTCGTTCGTCGTGCAGCGCGGCACAGTGGGGCGAACCCCGACTATGTGGAATCTCGCTCTTCGGCTGGCCTATGATCTGCCTCTCACGCAGGGTCTGAAATCCCGTCTCTTGCTGGATGTGCTCCACGTCGGCAACCCTCGCGGGACGGTCCAGGTCGACGAGTGGCACTACACAACGGTCGATGCGAACGGGAATCCCGCCACGCCCAACCCCAACTACAAGAGACCGGTGCAGTACCAGCCGCCGATGGCGGTCCGTTTGGGGATGGAAGTGACCTTCTAGCGCTAGGATGCCGGTGTTTCGGGTTCGATTCCCGATGCGGGCCTTTTCGACCGCTACCAGGTCGGGACCTTCTCCCAACCTGCGTTCGGTGTTCCCTCGAGGCTGAAGCCGGTCGGAGACTCCCTGTTGGGAGCAACCTGCAAACTGCTGAACGCGCGAAGTCGTTTCAGTAGCTCATCGTGAGGCAACATCTGCAAGGGCACCCCTTCCGGTCGCCGCCAGAGATACACGGTGGGGCTCATGTTGTCCGGGGTGGCAATCCAGCGTCCGTCGGGGGAAACGTCCAGCCAACCTGGAACGAACTTCGCCGGCGCGAGGAGCAGATGCGGCTCTTCGCCGCCGGCGGACCCTACGCGCGTCACGCCGCCATAATCCGCGGTCGCCAGGATCGCCCCAGTCGAATCGAAGGCGCCTTCGACGATACCGGAGCCATGCGTGGTGACGGTGCGGGACGTTCCTCGTACCAGGTCGTAGCGTCTCAATTCGTACCGCCCGGCGGCGGGATTCGCGATCCCACCGGTTGCGTGTGACACGAAGGCGATGCGTCCGTCCCGCGTCACCCAGCCGAACGAGTTTCCCTCGAGGCCGCGGGAGAGCAAGACACTGCCGCCGACGGCGAGGTCCCACTGTCGGATCCCCCCGCTTGAAAGTTGCACGGCCGTGAGGTGTCCATTTCCAGTGAAGGAGGCTCCGTAGTAGCCTGCCGAGTTCTCCAGGGTTCGGGATGTGTCGGCGTCCAGGTCCCAGATTCGAATCTCCGGAACGAGCGTGCTTTCCTCGACCGTCCCTGCCGCCCACCGCCCGTCGAGGCTCACCGCCACTGTGCCCACGAAACCACCCGGCGGGGATCCGGGGAGTCGCCGGGCCCGTCCGTTCGCCAGTGTGACCAAGTACGCCCCGTCCCGCGTTCCGGCTAATACGAATCTCCCTAGCGGGTCGACAGCGGCACACTCCAACCCGGTCTGCGGCTTCCAGAGGTCCCGAGGCGGCTCTCCCGTGAGGCTCCAGATCCGAATTCCTCCTTCGTAGAGCGCGGCGACCAGCGCCTTGCCGTCTCTGCTGAACGCGACGTATCGACAACCGAAGGCTCCTGCGCCGTGAAGCACGAACGGGTGGTGATCGCCCATCGGCCACAGTGCGACATCGTTGTGATAAGAAACGGCGATCCACCGGCCGCTCGGATCGAAGGCCACCGCCGGGAAGAGCGAGCTCGTCCGACGATGGAGCACGACGGGATCGGCATCGCGGGGCCCATCCAAATCCCATAGGCGGACGTCCTTGTCCGGAGACGCATATGCGGCGGCCAGCACTCTACCCGAGGGGCTGAACCAGAGCCCACAGAGTGGATCCTTCCCAGCGATGACGCGGAGCGGCGTTCCGGCACGCCCGCTCAACGACCAGAGCCGGATCTCTCCTGACGCGTCGGAGGAGGCGAGCCGTTCCCCCGCGGGATCGAATCGCACCCGGCCCGCCTCCCGCGCGTGCTCGCCCACCAGTTGATCGCGACCGGACGAGAGACCTTCGAGCGGGCAAAGGTAGACACCGCGCTCCTTGGGGTAGGCCACCCACCGCCCGTCCCGATCGATGTCGAGGTCGGAGATCCCGCCCGGATTCCACCTGCCGACCAGCTTGGGAGGAGCGTCGTCGAACTCCCACATGCGCACCAAGGTCCGTGTCCACTTGCCGGTGTGCTCCTGGGCACGCCCCGGATACGTCACCCTCCCGATGCCTCCCTCGGGACCCCCGAGGTCCGTGATCAGGAACAGCCGCCCGCCGCGTACGAGGGGCATCGTCACCCCTTCCATCGGAAACGCCCGGACCTCGTGGCGCTGGGACAAGGACCAGATCCGGATCGTCTTCGGGTCGTCGTTGGACGTGAAGACGACGCGGTCGCCGTCCGGAGCGAATTGCGGCCTCTGCATTTCAACAGTGGCAGCGCCCGCCTTGCTCAGGGTGACGGGTAAGGAGGCGTCGCGGGGATAGAGGAGCACCCCGAAGGACCCGCCGACGGCCAGCCACTTGCCATCCGGACTGAAATCGAGAAAGACGGGGCTGCTGGCGTCAGCAGGCAGCTTCGCGACGACTGCGGCGGGTCCTCGCGAGAGCGCCTCGATGGCGAACTGCCGATTGCTCGCGTTGTCCGCCAAATCCAGGCTCGCGATCGCGTAGGCGAGCGCCTCACTCGGGTCCTCGTCGAGCTCACTTCGGCCCAGCGCCAGGAGCTTGCTCGCCTCCGCCTTCCGCCGCGCCACCTGCTCACCACGCGCGAAAACGCCAATCACCACGATGATGATGCTCAGCAGCGCGATCGTTGCCCCCACCGCGACCCGCCGCCGGCGGCGCTGGCGCTCCGCACGCGCCACCATCGCCTTGCCAAAGGCCTCTTCGCCCGCGGTCAGTCCTCCCGGGTACCGCTCCCGCCAGAGGACGAACTCGCGATACGAGTTTCCCGCCCACAGGAGATCGTCCGGCCGACCCCGCTCCTCCCAGAGGCGCGACTGCTGCCGCAACTGGTCCCGCAACTGCGCACTGTCCGCATCCTGGGTTTGCCACCGCACCAGGCGCGGCCACCGGGCCAGCAACGACTCGTGAACGATCTCAATTCGTCGCTCGTGCTCCCCCTCGCGGCCCGTGTCCAGCTCGAAGGATGTCAGGAGGCGCGCGTCCACGAGGGCGCGAAGCGCCTCGTCAGCCGGTCTGCGGTCCCCGAACACCGATAGCAGTTCCTCGACTTCCACCACGGCCCGAGTTCCCTGCGCCGTCACCAAGTTGCGGAACAGCTCTCGCACCAGCGGAAGTCGCTCGGATCCAATCCGCTCCAGCGTCACCTCCGCGTGCTGCGCCAGCGCGCCCGATACCCCGCCGATCCGTTCGTACGCCTCCCGCGTCAGGACTCCCCTCTCGCGGTCCCGCTGCTCCCACAGCCGCGACGCCGTGAATGCCAGCATCGGAAGCGCTCCTCGCTCCCCCTCGATCGCCGCCAGCATCTCATCCGCCAGCAACTCGTCCTCGAAACGGTAGCCGCACAGGAGCGCAGGCTGGATCAGCGCCCTACGCAAGGCACTCCCCGTGGGTGGGCCAAGGGGCGTCAGCTCAGAGAAGATCGGCGCAAGACCAGCGTGCTCGTGGCAGCGGAAGAGGAAGTCGTCGCGCATCGAAAGGAGAACGTGCACGTCGGATTCCATCGCCATCCGCCCCAACAGATCCGCGAAGGCCGCCTGTACCTCCGGCCGACACAGCGTGAACAACTCCTCGAACTGATCCACAACCAGAAGCACGTGCTCGTGGCGGGTGCGCCAGCGCCCAACGGCGGCTAGCGCCCGCTCCGGACGCTCCATCTCAAAGAGCGCACGCACCGCCTCGGGGTCCCCGGCCAGCTCAGGCGCGAGCGCCTGCGCCGCGGCCACGAACGGCGAAGAGCCCGGCCGCACCAGCACGTGCCGCCACCCCTCCTGCGACGCCGGCAGAAGCCCCGCCTGCAGGAACGACGTCTTCCCCGCCCCCGACGGACCAATCAGCGCCAACAAATTTGCACGCTGGAGCTTCTTCCACACCGCCTCCACCTCCACCTCTCTCCCAAAGAAGAACTCCGCCTCCGCCGCCGTGAACGACAGAAGCCCCGGATACGGGTGCTTCTCCTCCACACCCTCCACCCGAAGCATCACCTCTTCCAGCGCCCGCGCCAGCTCCCGAACCGTCCCGTACCGCTGCGCCGCCTCGCTCGCCACGGCGCGCTCCAACACCCGGCGCCACGGACTCTCCGCGAGCTTCACCGGAGCCTGCCGCACCGCCTGCCAAATCTTCTCCCGTGAGTCCCGCTTCTGGATCCCTTCGGGGGCGATCATCTCCGCCAGCACCACTCCCGCCGAGAAGATGTCCGCACGCGCATCCGGCACCGACCCCCACATCTGCTCCGGCGCCATGTACGCCGGAGTCCCCGCCACCGTCCCCCGATGGTCCTCCGCGATCCCTTTCGCCAACCCGAAGTCCATGAGCACTACCCGTCCCGTCCGGGTGATCATGATGTTCTCCGGCTTCACGTCCCGGTGCACCAGACCCGCCGCGTGAATCGCCTCCAGGCCCGCCAGGAACTGCGACGCCAGCCGCATCGCCTCCCGGAGGTCCAGCGGCCCTCGCTCCCGAAGCAACTCCAAGAGCGTGGTCCCGTCGATATACTCCATCGAGACGAACTCCCGACCTTCCTCCACCACGAGGTCGAAGATCCGGCACACGTTCGGCGAGATCACCCCGCGGGCCGCTCGGACCTCGCGGCGCAGAAGCTCCAGCCCCCGCTCCCCGGGGAAGCGCTCTGACTGGATGGTCTTGAGCGCCACGTCCACCTGGAGCTTCAGGTCGTAGGCCAGCCACACCTCGCCCATCCCGCCCCGGCCCAACCGCCGGTTGATCCGGTAGCGGCTCCCCAGAAGCTGACCGGGCGAGAGATCTCCCGCGGGCGCCGCGATCTCTTCTGTCGCGTCGTTACTGAGGGTCTTCGCCTGGGAGGGAGATAGGGATGGAGTCTCCGACGAAGGACTTACGGGTCGCGGTGGCTCCGGGGGATCGCCGTGTCTGGAGGGATCCATGCCTATCCCTCCCAGCCAAGCCGGTCAGAGCCGGCCGCCCGGATCAGTGCGCCTCGGCGAGTTGCAGTTGACTGGCGGAGAGCACATCGAGCGCGATGCGCCTCCACAATCCCGCCCGCGCCGATCTTCTCGACGATGCGGTAGTGGGAGAGTGTCCTGCCGATCAGCGGGTCCAATCGGCCTCAGGGGATGGGGATGAAGCGGACGGCATCGGGCGGACGTGCACGTGCACGCGAGGAGCGCCGATCGAAGGGGCCTGGTTCATGGCCATCTCCCGGTATTCCGCGATACCGTCGGACCGACTACCTGGAGAGGGCAATAGGCTAGCAGAGCCGGGCGGGCAGGAACATGGGACCGAAGGATACCGAGGGGCCGGGAGGCGCGGCCCGCCCTCCCCCGCTCGCCCCTGCGTTACCGATCCTCGCCGACGCGGTAGCTACGCTGATCCGATACGATCCGCGAGCATGTCGTAGCGGAGAGCGGGTGCCGTCGGCGATTCGCGCCGACGGGCCGGGGCAGGGAGGTGATCCGGTCTCAGCTTCCCTCATTGTCCCGATTTGTCCCCTCCTGTCCTCAAACGACACTGCGCCCCAGCGAAGTCAACCCACTGGGGCGCAGCGTATTCAGTTCCACGGACCGGACTTACGGGGTCGGCAGCCTAGAACCTCTGTTTCCCGTAAGAGGCAGGTGCTCTACCGCCTGAGCTAAGGGCCCAAGTAATGCGCAGGCCGTACCTTAGCACGTTCGGGAGTGGAGCACCTTCCCAATGCGTAGGTGCTTTGCGGGCTAGCGGAGGATTCTTGGGCCTTCCGTCGGGCGAAGGGCAGCCAAAGAGCGTTCTCTAAGCGAACCTCGAGCCCCGGTGCCGGCTGAGCTCCCCGCGTACGTAGCCGAGCCGGAAAATCCTCGAAATCACCAGAGACCCCAGCGTGCCATCGTTCGCGATCCTGCGCCGGTGCTTGCCGATGGGGTCTCCCTTCTGGACACTTTGGGCGTCGGATCGGTGTTCAAGCACAATGCGGAGCGGGCTGACGTGATCCCGGAGGAGCCGGACGCCGTCATCGTCGTTCTTGCCGCGAATCAACCGGCGAATGAGACCGGGAAGGCGGTGGCTCTGTGAGATCCTGTTCCGTTGACCTCGGGACGTTCCCGATCACTTCAACAGAACCATCCGCCGGGTCTGTTTGAACCTCGGTGCCTCCAAGCGGTAGAAGTACACCCCCGAAGCGACCGGGACACCGGTCGCGCTGACGCCGCTCCACACGACCTGGTGCTGGCCCGCCTGAAGCGTGGCGTTCACGAGGGTAACTACCTCCCGGCCCCTCACGTCGTACACGCGCAGGGTCACCGGACCCGCGTGCGATAGCGAGAATCCGATCCTCGTATCAGGATTGAAGGGGTTCGGCGCGTTCTGCGACAGCACCGCGACCGGGACGGGAGGTGCGCCGGGATCGGCCACCCCGGTGAGGGCCGACGGCTGGCTCAGGAGCACCGCGACCGTGGGGCCCCCTTGCAGCGCCGTCGCGATGTCGGGCCTCCCGTCCCGGTTGAAGTCGCCGATCGCCAGGTTCGTCGGGTTCGACCCCACGGTGATGTCGACCTTGGCGGCGAACGTCCCGTCCCCCAGTCCGCGGAGGTATGAGATCTGGGTCCCCGGGTAGTACCCGGGCACCACGATGTCGAGGATCCCGTCTCCGTCGATATCCGCGGTGGCAATGTTCAGCGGCAGTGCGGACAACGGATACGTCGTGGCCGCGCCGAATCCACCCCCGACCAGCCCGAGGAGGATGGCCACGTACCGAGCGCCGGCTCCGCCCTCGAGGGTGACGGCCACGTCCGGGACGCCGTCCCGGTTGAAGTCGCCCAGCGCGACGGCGTAGGGGCTGGCTCCGGCCGTATAGGGACGGATCGTCTGAAAGGTGCCGTCCCCGTTCCCGAGCAGGACCCCGATGCTGTTTGGAGATGTGCCGCTGCCGAGCGCCATGACGATGTCGGGGATCCCGTCTCGGTTCGTGTCTCCGACCGCGATGCCTGTGGGGCCGTGCGTTCCCGTCACCGTGATCGCCGGAGCACCGAACGTGCCGTCGCCGTTGCCGAGCAGGACGAGGATCAGGGACGCGCCCGCGGATGCCGCCACGATGTCAAGGTTTCCGTCCCGGTTGAGATCGGCCAGCGCGATGTCCGTGTATTCGTAGCCGAGCCCCGACACGATCGTTGTCGGCGGGGAGAGCACGCCCAAGGAGTTCCCGAGCAGGACCAGCACCGCGTCGCTCACTCCCGTCGCGACGGCCACGTCGGGGATCCCGTCATGGTTCAGGTCCCCCACGGCCGTGCGATTCGGCTCGTCCGGCATGGCAAAGAGGCTCGCGGTGGTGAAGGTCCCGTCGCCATGGCCCGTCAGGACCGAGAGTATGTCCCCCGCGATCCCGGCACCCGTGACCACGGCGTCGGCGATCCCGTCCCGATTGATGTCGCCGACGGAGATCGAGTAGCCCTGCCAGCCCGGTGTCGTGCTGGTGACGAGGTTGGTCGGCGGCCCCGGGAACGGCGGCTGATTGCCGCGGAGCAGGGTCATGTAGGCGAACGTCCCGGGACCGTTGGGTCGCTCGTACCCCATCACGTCCGGTTGGCCGTCGCGATCGAAATCGCCGACCGCCGGAGGAGCGTTCGTCGTCCCGAAGAGGTAGTCGCTGTCTCGGGAGAGGCCACCGGGCCCGTCCCCCAGGTACACGGTCAACGCCCGAGCCCCATCGCCGGTGTCGGCAACCGCGTCCACGTTGAGCGCGGAGGCGAGCAGATCGGGGTACCCGTCCCGATTCACGTCCCAGGAGCCCATCCAGAAGCCTTGGCACTCGAGGCCCGTCAGGGGAGCGCCCGCGGAGAATCCCCCCGCGCCGTCCCCCAGGAACACGACCGGACCGGTCAGGACGGGACCGCTGGTGTCCAACGAAGTGGAGCGCCGCGCCGCGAGGTCGGGCTTGCCGTCGCGATTCCAATCCCCGGACGTGATGGCTAGGAAGGTGGATCCGGTTTCGAGAAGCGCTCCCGGGGTGAGAGTCCCGTCGCCGTTTCCCCAGAACAGCTTGACCCCTCCGAGGTCCTCTCCGAATGTGGGAGCATAGACAAGGGGGACCGCGACGTCGGGTTTGCCGTCCCGGTTCCAGTCGTCAACGACGAATCCTCTCCCCCTGTCGCCGTTCCCCGGGTCCCCCGGGAGGGTGTAGGAAGCGGGGGACCCGAAGGCTCCGGTACCGGTCCCCAGGAGGATCTGAACCTCGTAACCGCTCATCACGACCAGGTCCAGCTTTCCGTCCCCATTCATATCCACGAGGCCCGCTCCGAAGACAGGAATGGAGCCGGAGACGACGCCGGAGATCGTGGGGCCGTCCGTGAACGTCCCGTCGCCGTTCCCGAGAATCGATTCGGCTACTTGGTTGTCCCAGACGACGAGGTCCAGCTTCCCGTCACGGTTGATGTCTCCCGCGGCGCAGTACGTTGCGGGAAACGCGAAGGGATGTGCTTCGACAGCGTCGGCGAACGTGCCGTCGCCATTTCCCTTGTGAAACAGGAAGTTCTGATTGAACTGTGCGCGGCTGGTGACGAAGTCGAGCTTTCCGTCCCGGTCGAAGTCTCCGGGCACGGCCCACGAGAGCTCGGCGGGGTCGAGCTGCACCAGGTCCCCGTCCCCGAGTCGACCCGACCCGTCGTTGAGGAGCACCGAAACCGTGTGGAGGTCGTCCTCGTAGGGGGACGAGAACGGATACTGGTGGTGCATGCCGTTGAAATCGCTGGCGGCCACGTCCAGGCTCCCTTCGCCGTCGAAATCGGCCACCATCAGGTCCCCCAGAGTGCCCCCCGCCTCGTATCCTTGGGGCGCGCTGAAGCCGCCGAACGTGTTGTTCCGGAGAACGACCAGAGTGTTGACAAAGAAGTCGACGTTGGTCTCGGTCGCGGCGTCGTTCATAGCGGCGCAGCCGGCGATGATCTCCGGATAGCCGTCGCCAGTCAGATCCGCCAGTGCGACGTCCCGGACCCCGAACTGGCCCAGGGCGTAGTCGGTGGAGGACGCGAACACGCCCGAGCCGAGGCCGCGAAGCAGCGAGGCGAAATTCGAGCCCGCGCACCCCGCCACGATGTCGGCGATCCCGTCGCCGTTCACGTCCCCCACCGCCACCGAGTTCGGGCCGAGCGCCGTCGATAGCGAGACGCCCGCGTTGAAGGTCCCGTCGCCGTTCCCGTGATAGAAGGTGACGACGTTGTTCAACGAGTCCGGACCGACCAGGTCCAGGTGCCCGTCCCCGTCCACGTCCGCCAGGAGGGTGCCCGCGACTCCCGTCCCCGAGACCGGGCCGGGTGTGAACGCCCCGGTGCCGTCCCCGAGCAGCGCGCGCACCGAGGGCCCGGCCGTGTTGACGACCACGTCGATGTGACCGTCCCCGTTCACGTCGCCGACCGCCAGCCCCGACGAGGCGCCCCCCGCGTACGACTTCACGTAGGTTCCCGGCGCCGGCGTGCCGGGCTGGTAGCGGGCGGAGCCCGGGTTCAGGAGGACCAGAATCGAGTCCCCGGATGCGTACGATAGAATGATGTCCTTCCGGCCGTCCTCGTTCGCGTCGCCCAGCTTGATCGCCAAGGCGATGTCAACCGTGTCGGCAGGCAACTTCACGACCACGGGCTGGGGCTCGAACACCGTGGTCACGTGGGGATAGGTGCGCGCATAGAGCACCTCCACCGGCGTCCCTCCGTACCCCTGATAGCCGACGCTGGCCAGGAGCGCGATGTCCGCCCGCCCGTCCCCGTCGAGATCCGTGGCCACCCCATGAATCGCATCCCCGACGCCGGGCCGATATCCGTAGGGCAGCGGGCCCTCGTTCACGAGCAGCGCCGGGGCCCTGAACATCAGGTCGGACTGCGAAGCGAGAGCGGGTGGGGCGAGGGTGGCCGCGAGAAGGGCCGCGGCGAACACAAGAGGTCTCACCGGCACCCGACGCCCCGCCGCGCGCGCCGCAAACTCTACGAAGTTGTCGATCGAGATCATCGCACACCTCCCGAAAGGTCATCTCCCCCACGGCCCGAGGTGATGGCCGGCCGATCCGAGGCGAGCCTGCTCCGGGGACCACACCCACTAACGCAAGCGCGGGGAGAACGGGGACAGCGGCTCGGGGCTAGGGGCGATGGGGCGCCGTCGGCACCGCCGCGCGGGCCCGGGCGGACCTGGCTTGGGCGACCAGCGGGTCCGGGGTGCCGGGCTGCCGGGCGAGGATCGGGATCGCGTGGGCAAGCAGTGGGCGCGCCTCGGTTTGGCGCCCGAGCGCGGCAAGGTCCACGCCCAGCGCGGCTTCCGACTCGGCGATCCGGGGATCTCCCGTCTGGAGCGCGCCGCGCCGGATCCGGAGACTCTCACGGAGGAGGGGTTCGGCCTCTCCCGGCCGCCCCGCGAGCGTGAGGAGCCTCCCCTTCCCGACGAGGATGTCGGCCGTCTCGGGATTCGGCTCGGTGAACTTGGCGCGGCAGGTGGCGAGCGCGGAATCATAGAGTGCCGCGCTCTCCCGGTATCGCCCCTCGTCTCGATACAGACCCGCGAGCCAGGCTTGCACCTCCGCGACGCGCGGGTGATCGACACCCATCGAAGACTCCCGGATCCCGATCGCGTCCCGAAAGAGCACCTCTGCCTCCTTCCGCCGTCCCGTGGCCGCCAAAAGCCGCGCCAGGTTGTACTCCGAGTACGCGACCGCGGGATGGTCCCGTCCGTTCACGCGGATCCGTCGGGCCAGCACGTCGCGGAAGATCCTCTCGGCCTCGTCGTAACGCCCCCGGTCGCGGAGGAGCACCGCGAGGTTGTTGCGGGCCGTGAGAATGAAACGATGATCGGGTGAAAGGGTGCCGGTCCAGATCGCAAGCGCGGCCCGGAAGTGGGCTTCGGCCGAGTCGGGAAGCCCATGGAAGAAGAACGTGGTCGCGATGTCGTTGTGGTCCTGCCCGAGGAATGGGTCTTCGGGATTCCCCCCCCTCCCGCGGATCGCGAGCGCGCGCCGATAGCAGTCCTCCGCCGCGGGATATCGGCCCATCTGCCGGTAGAGGGCGCCGAGATTGCTAAGCGAGAACGCGAGGTCGGGGTGGTCGGGCGCGAACCAGCGCTCCCGCATCTTCAAGGCCTCCAGCCGGAGCACGAGGGCCGAGTCGAGAGCCCCCAGACTCACGAGACAGCTCGCCACGTTGTCGAGATCGGTCGCCGTCTCCGGATGGTCCGGCCCTCGGGCCGCCGTGCGCACCGCAAGGGCGCGGCGCAGGTAGGGGAGGGCCTCTGCGTAACGCCCGTCGTAGAGCATCTCCATTCCCAGATTGGAGAGATCGGTCGCCATGGTCACGCTGCGCGCACCGGTCGCGACCGAGTCGATCGGGATCACGAGCCGGTAGATCGACTCCGCAGGTGCCGGACGGCTCTCCCGGGAGAGCGCGGTGGCGAGGGCACCCATGGAGCTTGCGGCCGGAACGCTCACGGGCCCGAAGACGCGTTTCCGGATCGAGACCGCCTCGCGCAGGGCTCGTTCGGCGGCCGGGTAGTCCCCTTTCTCGGTCAGGCTCTGACCCAGATCGGTCAAGGTCGAGGCGACGACGGAGTCCGGCGCGCTCCGGGCGCGGAGCGCGCGGAGCGCGCGCTCATGCATTTCCACCGCCTGCGGGAAGAGGCCCAAGTTCCGGTAGACGTTCCCGAGGAGATCCCACATCTCGGCCTGCACTTCCGGCTGGCCGCGAAGCTCCCGCTCCACTCGCTGTGCGCCGCGGTCGAGAAGCTCGCGCGCCGTAATCCGGTCGGCGCGCTCGCGGCTCAGCGGGTCCGAGACCTTGAAGATATCCAGCGCGAAGTCTCTCAGCTCTTGCGCCTTCCTCGCCTCCAGGCGCGCGCGATCCCGTTCCCGCCCGGTGAGCACGAGCCCCGTGGTCAGGCTGGCAAGGACGAGCGTTCCGGCAATGATCGCTGCCCGGTTTCGGCGTATGAACTTCCGCGCGAGGTAGGGGAAGCGCCGGCCGCTCGCCCGGACAGCGCGCCCGGCGAGATGACGATCCAGATCCTCGACCAGCGCCTCCACCGAGGGGTACCTCTGGTGCGGCTCCTTCCGGAGCGCCTGGAGGACGATGTTGTCAAGGTCGCCGCGCACGGCGGCGGCCCAACCCGTGCGACCCACGGTCGGCGACGCCCGCCTGAGCCGCGCGCTCGGCGAGTCGGGAATTTCTTCCAGAATCGCCTCCCGGATCTCGGTCGGGCTGCCCGTCGGCTTCCGGAAGGGGCGCTCCCCCGTCAGGAGCTCGTACAGCACGACGCCGAGGGCGTAAACGTCGGTCGCCGTCGTCGGCGGCTCCCCGCGCACCTGCTCGGGCGCGGCGTAGACGGGCGTCATGGGACGGACGGAGCCCCCGGTCGATTCCCCTTCCTCCACCCCCTCCTCCAGGAGCTTCGCGATCCCGAAGTCGAGGAGCTTCACCTCGCCCTGGTCCGAAACGAAGATGTTGCTCGGCTTGAGATCGCGATGCACCACCAGCCCTTGATGCGCGTACTGCACTGCGCGGCCGGCCTGTGCGAACAACAGGAGCATGGCGCGCAGTCCCAGCCCCATCCGCTCGCAGTGTTCGGTGATCGGGGTTCCCTCCACGTATTCGAGGGCGAACCAAGGCAGGCCGTCGGAAGACACGCCGCCGTCCAGTAGGCGGGCAATGTTCGGGTGGACGAGCCGCCCCAGGATCCGCCTCTCCCGGAGGAACCGCGCCACGATCTCGTCGGTCTCCAGGCCCCGTTTGACCAGCTTGATCGCGACCGTCTGCTCGAACGCCCCGTCCGCGCGCTCCGCGAGGAACACCCGACCCATTCCGCCCCGCGCGATCTCGCGGAGGATCCTGTAGGGGCCCAGCCTCTGTCCGTCGAGGGGGGTCTCGGCCAGGGGTAATTCCGGTCCCCCTCCCGCGAGCCAGAGGACGACACCGGCTCCGATCGCCGGCTCGGAGAGGAAGGAGCCGGATTCGGTGTCTGCAGCCACGAGCGCATCCGCCTGGGCTCGGAGCTCCGTGTCGTCCCCACAGAGGCGATCCATGGCTGCGGGGATCTCGCCTCGGGGGAGCTCCAGCACCGCGTCCAGGATACGTTGCAGACGACCCAGGCGCGCTGCGTCGAGATCCGCGAGGTCGATTCTGCCTCGAGAAGCGCTCATAGCGATCGATGGCGTTCTACTCGAGGCGCGTGTCCCGCAGGGCCGCGAACAGAATGGCGCGCGCCTTCCGCCAGTCCCGTTTCACGGTGCGTGGATCGACCTCGAGCACCTCCGCCGTCTCCTCTACGGAGAGACCCCCGAAATAGCGCAACTCCACCACCCGCCCCAGGCGCTCGTCCAGCTCGCATAAACGGGAAAGCGCTTCATTCAGGGCCAGGATATCTTCGGGATCGCCGCGGATGGGCAGATCCGCCGTGTCCAAATCCACGCGGCTCCGATCCCCGCCGCGCTTTCGCGCGCTGCGACGCCGGGCGTCGTCGATCACGATCTGCCGCATCGCAAGCGACGCGACAGCGAAGAAGTGCTTCCGGTCGTTCAGGGAGAGTCCGCCCCGCTCGTGGAGCTTGAGGAAGGCCTCGTGGACCAGCGCGGTCGTGCCCAGCGTGGGGTCTCTTCCTTGCGGCCCGAGGGCGTAGTGCGCCATGGCGTGGAGCTGGTTGTAGACGAGGGACAGCAGTCGGTCGAAGGCCGACCGGTCACCTCCCCGGAAGGAGACCAAGAGGCGCGTGATCTCCTCAACGGGTGCCGTCATGCGACCCCGGTGGCGGCCATGGGTCCCGATTCGATCGGCGCGCAGAACGTGGAGCCAGTCATTTGCCGAGTGACCCCTCCCCTGTCCGTGGAACCGGGCCCGGTCGAGCCCAAGCGCTTACCGGCGGTCTCGGGGGCCCGAGTAATTCTTGCCGTCCCCGCGATCCCCCGGGCACGGCCTCACGCTCGCCCAGCCCCCGGCCGGGAGCTCGAGCGGGAGATGGATCTGGAGTTCCCCAATTCGGTTCAAGCGTACTCCCGGCGGCGCTCCAGATAGCCGTCGGTGGTCTGCGCCAGCGCAGTCACTTGACTCGCCGCGCCGTCCCGCGCGGTCCACGCCATGTCGTACGGCTGGCAGAGGGCGCGGTCCGTGTGGAGGGCCCGCGCCCTGACGGGAAGCAGCGGTAACAGGTGCACAGCGGCCCATCCCATTCTCGGGCCCGGCAATCCGCCGGGTTCCCTTCAGCGCGCAGGATCATTCACCCTGGGCCTCAGCGGGGCATGCGACCCGCGGCCGA
>JBLMWX010000039.1:0-7056 GCA_050257455.1 Gemmatimonadota bacterium
CGGCGTCGAGGAGCCGGTCGGGGGCGCCGGACCGGGGATACGCCCGGGCGTGGCGCGCGCGCGCCTCGGCCGCGATCTCGTCCATCCCGATCCCGCCGATCCGCGACGCGGTGCCGCAGAAATATTTCTCCACGACCGCGCGTCCCAGCCCCACCGCCTCGAAGATCTGGGCTCCGAAGTAGCTCCGGATCGTGGAGATCCCCATGCGGGAGAGGGTCTTGAGCAGCCCCTTCTTCACCGCCGTGACGTAGGCGTCGATCGCCTCGCCCGGCGCCGGGCGCTTCTCGAGGAGATCGGCCTCGGCAAGGCTGCGCACGGTCGAGAAGGCAACGTACGGGCAGACCGCGTTCGCCCCGTACCCGATGAGGAGCGCGTAGTGCATGACCTCCCGGGCGTCCCCGGTCTCGACGATGATCCCCGCCTGGGTCCGCAGCCCCCTGCGGATGAGGTGGTGGTGCAGGCCCGACGCGGCCAGGAGCGCGGGGATCGGCGCCCGGTCCTTGTCGATCCCCCGGTCGGTGAGGAGCAGGAGGGTGGCGCCCTCGGCGATCGCCTTGTCGGCCTTGACGAATACCTGGGAAAGCGCCGCCTCGAGGGCCGGACCGCCGCCGCCGGCCGGGAAGAGGATGTCGATCTCGCGGGCCACCACGTCCGGGTGGTTCGCCTTCCGCAGCCGCACCATGTCCTGGGGGGTGAGGACCGGGTGCGGGAGCTTGAGCATCCGGTAGTGCGCCGGCGTCTCGTCGAGGAGGTTCCGCTCCCGCCCGACGTACCCGCGCAGCGACATGACGAGCTCCTCCCGGAGCGGGTCGATGGGCGGGTTCGTCACCTGGGCGAAGAGCTGCTTGAAGTACCCGTAGAGCAGCTGCGGCCGGTCGGAGAGGACCGCGAGCGCCGCGTCGTCCCCCATCGACCCCACGGGCTCCTGCCCCTGGGAGGCCATCGGCCCGACGATGATCCGGATGTCCTCCTCCGTGTAGCCGAAGGCGTGCTGCTGGCGCAGCAGGACCTCCGGGTCCTCGGGACGGATCTCGGGCGGGGAGAAGAGCCCGCGCATCTCGATCCGGTTGTCCTTGACCCAGTGGCGGTACGGGCGTTGCCGGGAGATCTTCGCCTTGATCTCGTTGTCCGGGACGATCCGCTTCTCCTGGAGGTCGACGAGGAACATCTTCCCCGGCTGGAGGCGGCCGCGCCGCAGGATCTCGTCGGGCGGGAAATCGAGGACCCCCGTCTCCGAGGCCAGGACGATGAGCCCGTCGCGCGTCACCGTGTACCGGGCGGGGCGCAGGCCGTTCCGGTCGAGCGTTCCGCCGATGTAGCGGCCGTCGGTGAAGATGAGGGCCGCGGGGCCGTCCCACGGCTCCATGAGCGCCGAGTGGTACTCGTAGAAGGCCCGCTTGTCCTCGCTCATCTGGTACTTGGGGCCGTATGCCTCGGGCACCATCATCATCATCGCGTGGGGGAGCGAGCGCCCGGCCATGACGAGCATCTCGAGGGCGTTGTCGAAGATCGCCGAGTCGCTCCCGGCCTCGACGAGGACCGGCTTGATCTTCTCGAGATCGGAGCCGAGGACGGCGGAGGCCATCAGGGCCTCGCGCGCCCGCATCCGGTTGATGTTCCCCCGGAGCGTGTTGATCTCGCCGTTGTGGGCCAGGAAACGGAACGGGTGGGCGAGGTGCCACGTCGGGAGGGTGTTCGTGCTGTAGCGCTGGTGCACGACCGCGAACGGGCTCGCGAAGAGGTCCTGCTGGAGATCCGGGTAGAAGAGGGGCAGCTGCGACCCCGTGAGCAGCCCCTTGTAGACGAGCGTCCGCGAGGAAAGGCTCGAGACGTAGAACTGGCTGCAGTCCGCGTCCTCCCAGCGGCCGATCTCCTTCTCGGCGAGGCGCCGGATCGCGTAGAGCTTCCGCTCGAAGGCGTCCGGGTCCGCGCCCCCGCGGTCGAGGAAGCATTGGGCGATCGCCGGCATCGTGGAGCGCGCGAGCTCCCCCAGGTGGCGGTCGTTGACCGGGACCTGCCGCCACCCGATGACCGGGTGCCCCTCCTTCCGGGCGATCCGCTCGAGGGCCGCGACGCACCGGTCGGCCAGCCGCTTGTCCGCGGGGAGAAACGTCATCCCGACCGCGTAGTCGCCCCGCTTGGGGAGCGTGAAGCCCAGTCCCTCGTAAGCGAGGCGGAAAAACGCGTCGGGGACCTGGACGAGGATGCCGGCCCCGTCGCCGGTCGCCTTGTCGCCCCCGATCGCGCCGCGGTGCTCGAGGTTGACGAGGATCTGGATCCCGTCCTCGACGATGGCGTGGCTCGGCTCGGCCGTGATCCGGGCGATGAAGCCGACGCCGCAGCTGTCGTGCTCGTAGGAGGGATCGTAGAGCCCGACGGGCTTCGGGATTCCGGATGCGCGGACCCGGGGAAAACCTGTAAGATGCGACATGGACGCGGCCTCTCCTTGCGGCGACGGCTTCAAAACATTATGACACGGATTCGCGGCGCCCCCGCGGGCGCAAAACCTGAATTCTGGACCGGCCGGTCTTGAATGTCCAGAGGCGCGAGACGGGACGGCGCCGATGCGCCTGGGCGGGGAGCGACCCCCTGCTCGTCCGGTACCACGACGCGGAGTGGGGCGTGCCCCTCCACGACGACCGGCGTCTCTTCGAGTTCCTCGTCCTCGAAGGGGCCCAGGCCGGGCTTTCCTGGCGCACGGTCCTCGCGCGGCGGGACCGTTACCGGGACGCGTTCCGGCGCTTCGATCCCGCGCGGGTTGCGCGCTTCGACGCCCGGGACGTCGCCCGCCTCCTGTCCGACCCGGGACTCATCCGGAACCGCAAAAAGATCGAGAGCGCGGTGGAGAACGCCCGGCGTTTCCTGGCGGTGCGGCGCGAGTTCGGGACGTTCGACGCCTACGTCTGGGCGTTCGTGGGCGGGGCGCCGGTCGTCAACCGGTTCCGTTCGGCGGCCGAGGTGCCCGCGGCCACGGAGGCGTCGCGGGCGATGAGCCGGGATCTGCGGGCGCGCGGCTTCCGGTTCGTCGGGCCGACGATCTGCTACGCCTTCATGCAGGCGGTGGGGATGGTGAACGACCACCTCGTCGGCTGCTTCAGGCACCCGGACGCGCGGTCCCGCTGACGCGGGGTGTCCCGGCCCGGACGCCGCCCGGCGCGGGCCGTCCCCCCCGGGGACGGCGTCACTCCGGCCCGTCGAACGCGCGCGACGTGGAGGAGGCGGCCGGCTCCCAGGTGCCCTTCGCCCTGCTGGTCCCCGACGAAAAGGCGAGGTAGCTGTACTTCCCGTAATGGGGGATCTTCCGCGCGGCCTGCGCGGCGGCCTCAGGCGACAGCGGGAGGAAGACGGCGCAGACGCGGCCCGCGTCCGCGAGGCGGGGGAGGGCGACGAACAGGGCGTCCCCCGGGTCGGCGTACGTCACCCCCTCGAGCGAGAACGCCTTCGCGTCCAGGGAGAGCCCCTTCGGCAGCGGCGGCAGGCAGCCGGCGCCTTGCGGCGCGCCCAGGTACAGGACGTCGTGGCCGGCGAGCCGCGCGGGCGGCGTGTCCTCCTCGCGAAGGACCGGGACCTCGCTCCGTCCGAGCGCCGCGAGGACGGTCCTCGCCGCCTCCAGGGTCGCGGGGGGGAGACCTCGGGCCGCGACCGCGACGAGCGACTCCGAGCCCCGGATCCCGTTCACGGCGGGGGGGATCTCGGAGAGGGGAAGCCGCCGGAAGACGTCGGCGTCCGGATCGGCCGCGAGCCGCCGCGGCCTCGCGCCCGGGAAAAGGGAGAACCGCATCTCCTCGCCGGCCAGGGGGATGACCGCCTCGATGGCCCCGTTGTCGGTCAGGAGGCGGACGGGGATGCGGAGGTCGTAATACGGCTCCTTCTGGACGAGGCGGCCCGTGACTTTCCAGCGGTCCCCCTCGCGCGTCGCCGCGGCGTCCGCCAGCGTGACGCTGGGAGCGCCGGGGCGGTCGACCCACGGGCGGAAGAACGAGCCGGGCTCCGATTCGCCGTGCCCCGTGAACGCCCGGTCGAAATCGTCCCAGGATGCCGTCTTTCCCATCTTCTCCCGGACCACCGTGCGCAAGCCGTTCCAGAAGGCATCGTCTCCCACCCGGCGCCGCGCCATGTGGAAGACCATCATCCCTTTCCCGTACCCGATCGAGCGGGACGCGGGGTCGGTGCGGGTCCCGAATGCCTTGAGCGGGAACTCCTTGTCGGGCGGGACGAGGGAGGCGTACTCCCGGAGAACCTTCAGCCGGTACTCCCGCCCCTCCTCGGGCGACGCGCGCTCCTTGTACAGGTAATCCGCCACGTACGTGGTGAGCCCTTCCGACCAGTTCCCCCGGCTGTAGTCGACGAGGACGCCGTTGCCCCACCAGGAGTGGGCGATCTCGTGCCCGAGGCTCGTCTCGAGGATGAAGGGAAGGCGGACGATGGATTTCCCGATGAGGGTCCACGACGGGAAGCCGTACCCCGTGGGGAAGAAGTTCTCGACCACCGCGAACTTCTCGAACGGATAGGGCCCGAGCAGGTTGTCGTAGAAGGCGATGAACCCGGCGGCGGCCTGGAGGTAATCCTGCGCGATGTCCTCGTTCTCGGGACTGAAATACACGTAGACCGGGATGGTTCCCGCCCGTCCTTCCCGGACGGCGTAGCGGCCCGCGGACAGGGCGAGCCCCGTGAGGGGGCGGGACGTCTCCCACTCCGAGACCGTGCGCCCGCCCGACGTCGTCCGCAGGAGGCGCCTCCCCGAGGTGACCGCCTCGAGCCCGGCCGGCGCATCGACGCGCACGCGGAAGACCGCCTGGCTCCCGGGGATGTCCGGGTACCACGATGCTTCCTCGGAGAGGAACGTTCCCCGGTCCGTGATCGCGCCGGTCACCCCGTAACCCGGGTTTTCCGTGTTGACGGGATTTTCCGGAACCGTGTCGTCGAAGGGCGCTTCGTAGGCGACCGCGAGGTCGACGGTGCCCCCCGGCTCTTCCTCGGGAGTCTTGAGGACGATGGTCCCGTCCTCGAAGAGGAAGGGAACCGGCTTTCCGCCCGACGTGACGGCCTTCACGGTCGCGGCCCCGGCCAGGGCCAGGTCGAGGCGCACCGCTCCGCCGGGCCGGATCGTCAAGGCGTCCGTCGCGGCGAGCGCATGGCGCGCGGGGTCGAGCGTCACCGAGAGGTCGTGGCGGATGACGGCGGGAGCGGCCCGCGCGCCGCCCGGGGCGAGGAGCGCGGCGATGGCCGCGGCGACCCCGAAACGTATCCGCGTGCGGCGCGAGGACATGGCGTCTCCCGGTCGTCGTGTATCCGTTTCCACGCCCTAACAGTATACTTTGACACAGGACGTGTCATCCAACCGCGAAGGGGTCCGTCATGTCCGGCAGGCGCTGGCTTCCGTCATCCGTCCCGTTCGGCCCCGTCTCCTCCCCGGCTTTCGTCCCTGCCCTCGTCGCGCTCCCCGTCCCGGGGCGTGCCGTGCCCTCCGTCGGGCGGAAATCCCGCCCGGTCAGCGGGCCCGGGAGGCTGCGCGCATGAAGGTTCTCGTCACCGGGGCGTCCGGCTTCGTCGGCTCGGCGCTCCTTCCGTTCCTGACCGGCGAGGGACATTTCGCGGTCCGCCTGGTGCGCTCCGCGCGCGCCCCGGGGCGCAGCGAGGTTTCGTGGGACCCGCAGCGGGGTGCGATCGACCTCGATGCCCTGGAAGGGATCGACGCGGCGATCCACCTGGCGGGGGAGAGCATCGCGGCCGTGCCCTGGACCGCCGAAGGAAAGCGGAGGATCCGGGAGAGCCGCGTCGGCGGAACGCGCCTCCTGTGCGAGTCGTTCGCCCGCCTCGACAGGCCCCCGAAGACGCTCGTGTGCGCGTCGGCGGTCGGTTATTACGGCGACCGCGGACACGAGATGCTGCGCGAAGACAGCCCCCCCGGGACGGGGTTTCTCGCGCAGGTCTGCAAGGAGTGGGAAGCCGCCTCGGAGCCCGCGGAGCGCAAGGGCATCCGGGTCGTGCGGCTTCGCATCGGCATGGTCCTGAGCCCCACGGGGGGCGCGCTCGCGCGGATGCTCGGGCTCTTCCGCGCCGGGCTCGGCGGAAGGGTGGGGAGCGGGGACCAGTACATGAGCTGGATCGCCCTGGACGACCTCGTCGGCGTCGTCGATCACGCGATCCGCACCCCGTCGCTCGAGGGGCCCGTGAACGCGGTGTCGCCGAGGCCGGTCACGAATCGCGAGTTCGCGAAGATTCTGGGGCGTGTCCTGGGGCGCCCGGCTGTCCTGCCGGCGCCCGCCTTCGCCGTGCGCCTCATCCTCGGGGAGATGGCCGACGACCTCCTCCTCGCGAGCGCGCGCGTCGTCCCGGAGCGGCTCCTCCTGTCGGGCTACGCGTTCCGCCACCCGGAGCTCGAGGGGGCGCTCCGGCACTTGCTCGGACGCGGGTAGGCCCCGCCGGGACGCGGCGGCCGCTCTCCGTCCGGCTCACTCGTCCCCGGCAATCCTGCGTGCCCGGTACGCCTGGTAGTCGGGAACCAGCCGGTCGTAGTCGCCGTCCATCAGCGACGACGAGATCATGAAGTCGGCGGAGGCGCGATTGCAGGCGATCGGGATGTTCCAGACGACGGCCATGCGGAGCAGGGCCTTGACGTCCGGATCGTGGGGCTGCGGCTCGAGAGGGTCCCAAAAGAAGATGAGGACGTCGATCTCGCCTTCGGCGATCTTCGCGCCGACCTGCTGATCCCCGCCCAGCGGTCCGCTCTGGAGCTTCGTGACCCCGAAGCCGAACTCCTGTTCCAGGATCTCGCCGGTCGTCCCGGTCGCGTAGATCTTGTGGTGCGCCAGAAGCTCCCGGTTGTACTTGGCCCATTCGACCAGGTCGCGTTTCTTGTTATCGTGCGCGACGAGGGCGATCTTCTTGTCGCGCGTCATCGCGATCTTCCTGTGGGTCATCCGGCCTTCTCCCTCCCGGGCGGGCCGCTGCCGCCCTTTCCCAGTCCTCGACGCCGCCGGGGACGATTCGGAACAGCGGATGCGGCGCGATGCGGCGGACGGCCCCGAGGGCGTCGAAGCGCGCGCGGTCCCG
>JBLMWX010000040.1:0-9156 GCA_050257455.1 Gemmatimonadota bacterium
GGCAAGGAGCGAAAAGTTCAAGAACGTCCCTGATCTTTTCGGGGCCCGGGGGTTTCCTCCCCCGGGCCCTTTTTCGTCAGGTACGGGCCTCGGCCCGCCGCATCAGCAGGAGGGAGACGCCCTGGACCACGAGGCAGGCGGCCGTCGCGGCCCCGAATGACGCGGGGATCCCCCAGCCCTCCAGGGTCGCCGCGACGACGAGGAAGAAGACGGCGAGCGTGAAGCATCCGGTCACCAGGCCGCGCAGCAGCCGCGCCGCCGCCGCGCTCCCCTGGAACCGGTGCGTGAAGACCGTGAACACGGTGGCCGCCACCGGGAACGGGGTGAGCAGTCCGCTCAGGCGGGGCCCCAGGGTCCGGGCGACGCCCGTGATCGCCACGACGAGGGCGGCCCCCGCCGCCATCCGCGCGACGATCTCCCAGGCGGGCGTCTCCGGGAGGTCGCCGAGGGCGCCGATCCCGGGCAGAAGCCGCAGCACGAGGAGGAAGATTCCCGAGACGGCCAGGAAGCTGAGCAGGAGCGGCGGCACGGGGATCCGCTCCAGGGCGAGGGTCGACACGAGGAACGCGCACCACCCCGCCGAGAGGCTCGCGACCCAGTCGAAACGGCGGGACAGCCAGGCGTAGACCAGTGCGTACGCGGACAGCGAGGCGAGGCCGGCGAGCGTCCCGCGCGCGGCGCCGGAGGCGAACGACCTCCCCTGCTCGACGGCGAGGAAGAAGGCGACCGGTCCCGCCACGACGGGAAGGCCGACGAGCCAGCCGCTGATCGCCGGCCCCCACCGGCGGCCGGCCAGGCTCAACGTCCCGATGAACGCGGGGACGAGCAGGAGCTTCCAGGCGAGCATCGTCGACACGCGCGGGCGGTTCCTACCGCAGGTTCTTCCGGATCCGGACCAGCGCCTCCTCCACGTCGTCCCGGCTGCCGAAGGCGGAGAGGCGGAAGAACCCTTCGCCCGAGGGGCCGAACCCGCTGCCGGGCGTCCCGACGACGTGGCACTCCGCGAGGAGCTTGTCGAAGAAGTCCCACGACGACAGGCCGCCCGGGGTCTTGAGCCAGATGTAGGGGGCGTTGACCCCGCCGTAGACGGTGAGCCCCGCCGCCGCGAGCCCCTCCCGGATGAGCCGGGCGTTCTCCATGTAATAGTCGATGACGGCCTTCGTCTGCTTCCACCCCGTGTCGGTGTAGACCGCCGCCGCGGCGCGCTGGACCGGGTAGGAGACCCCGTTGAACTTGGTGGTCTGCCGGCGGTTCCACAGCGGGTTGAGCGGGACCGCGTCGCCGGTCCGGGTCCTCGCGGCGAGCTCCCTCGGAACCACGGTCAGGGCGCACCGGACGCCCGTGAAGCCGGCGGTCTTCGAGAAGCTCCGGAACTCGATGGCGCACCGCTTCGCCCCGTCGACCTCGTAGATGGAGTGCGGGTACCCGTCGTCCGTGATGAACGCCTCGTAGGCGGCGTCGAACAGGATGACGGCGTCGCGCGCGAGGGCCCAGTCGACCCACGCCCGGAGCTGCGCCTTCGTCGCCACCGCCCCGGTCGGATTGTTCGGGAAGCAGAGGTAGACGATGTCCGCCTTCTCCCCGGGGAAGTCGGGGAGGAACCCGTTCCCCTCGGTGCACGGCATGTAGACGATCCGCCGGGAGCCTCCCGCGGCGCCGGCCTCCGCGGAGCGGCCGACCATGACGTTGGTGTCGTTGTAGACCGGGTAGACGGGATCGCCGATGGCCACGGTGTTGTCGAGGGCGAAGACGTCGAGGATGTTCGCGGTGTCGCACTTCGACCCGTCCGAGACGAAGATCTCCGACGGGTCGAGCCGGACCCCCAGGGGGGCGTACGCCTTCTCGACGACGGCGCCGATGAGGAAGTCGTATCCCTGCTCGGGGCCGTATCCCATGAAGGTCTTCGCGTCGCCGAGCTCGGAGACGGCGCGATGGAAGGCGTCGAGGACCGCCGGGGGCAGGGGCCGCGTCACGTCGCCGATGCCCAGGCGGATGATCCGCGCCGACGGGTTCGCGCCGGCGAACGCCCGCACGCGGCGGCCGATCTCGGGGAAGAGGTAGCCGGCTTTGAGCCTCAGGTAATGCTCGTTGGCGAGCGCCATGGGTCGACGTCCTCCGGTCCGGAATGGGCTTCCTATTGTAGTCCAGGGACGACCGGATGCTCCAGCGGGATGTGACCGGGGACCCTCCGCGCGGTCCGGTGGCGGGCGGCCCCGGCGCTATCGCCCCGCGAGCTCGACGACCCCGCTCCGGATCATCTTGACCGCGATCGCCGCGAGCAGGAGGGACGCCACCTTGGCCAGGGCCCGGGAGCCGTTGATGCCGATCAGCCGGATGATCCGGTCGGCCTGCGCGAAGATCAGCCACGCCAGGAGGATGTTGGCGACGAGCGAGAGGATGACCGGCAGGTAGCCGTGCTGCCCGACGAGCACCAGCGTCGTCGTCAGGGTGGCCGGGCCGGCGATGAGCGGCGTCCCGAGCGGGACGACGCCGAAGGCGGGCCCCGCGAACGACCGTTTCTCCCCCGCCGCCACGATGTCCGTGATGGCGATCACGAGGAGCACAACGCCGCCCGCGATCAGGAAGTCCTCCACCCGGATCCCCAGGGCCGCGAACACGGCCCGCCCCAGCAGGACGAACCCGACCGTGACGAGGAAGGCGGTCACGATGGACTGCCTGACGGTCCGGCGCCTCTCCGCGTCGGACATCTCCCCGGTCATTCCCACGAAGAGCGGAAGGGTGCCCGGCGCGTCCAGGGCCACCAGGATGGGGATGACGCTCAGCAGGAACGGATGGACGATGTCGAGCCGGCTCATGACCCCGTCCAGCATACCAGAGAAAGCGACTTCTTTTTCTTTGCCTTTTCATGTGGTATCTTTCTGGGTTATGGCGGCGCCCCAAGGACACTTCATCCTCCACGAGAAGGAGTTCGAGGCGTTCCAGGGCGTCCTCCAGAAGCTTCTCGCCGACTCCTACGCCAAGGTCGTCTTTCTCATCGACAAGAACGGCTCCATGCTGTCCTCCGCCGGGGCGACGTCGGAGTTCGACACGACGTCGCTCGCGTCGCTGGCCGCCGGCAACATCGCGGCCACCGGCGGCCTCGCCTCGCTCATCGGCGAAAAGGAGTTCTCCATCCTCTTCCACGAGGGCGAGAGGGACAACATGCACATCTCGGTGATCGACAACCGCCTCATCCTCGTCGTCATCTTCGACAAGCGGTCGTCGGTCGGCCTCGTCCGGCTCCGGGTCCGGCGGGCCGACGAGGAGCTGTCCCGGATCCTCCGCGAGGTGGACGCGAGGAAATCGGGGGAGGGGGGGGGAGGGGTGATCGAGGAACTGACCGAAGCGGACATCGAAACCCTGTTCAAATAGCCCGATCATGTCATTCGTCAACTACTCCTCGCGCGAGATCAACTGCAAGATCGTGTACTACGGTCCCGGCCTGTGCGGGAAGACGACGAACCTGCAGTACATCCACAAGCGGATGGACCCCGATGCCCGGGGGAAGATGATCTCCCTGGCCACGGAGACCGAGCGCACCCTGTTCTTCGATTTCCTTCCCCTGTCGATGGGCGAGGTCCGGGGATTCAAGACCCGCTTCCACCTGTACACGGTCCCGGGGCAGGTCTTCTACGACGCGAGCCGGCGTCTCATCCTGCGCGGGGTGGACGGCGTCGTCTTCTGCGCCGACTCCCAGCTCACCCGGATGGACGCCAACGTGGAGTCGCTCGAGAACCTGCGGATCAACCTCCGGGAGCAGGGTTACGACCCGGAGCGGATCCCGATGGTGATGCAGTACAACAAGCGCGACGTGAACGGGGTCGCGTCCGTGTCGGAGCTGCACGCCCTCCTCAACTACCGCAACGTTCCCGAGTTCGAATCCTCGGCGCTGACGGGCGTCGGGGTGTTCGAGACGCTGAAAGCGATCATCAAGCTCGTCCTGATCGACCTGAAGAGGGGCGGCCGGTAGCGCCCTTTCCCGCAACCGCCGTCCGGAGCGATCGTTGGCCCGCGTGGAGCTCGTCCTTTCCGTTTCGTCGCCGCAGGAGCTGTCGGGGACCGACCTGCGCCCGTACGACGCCGTCTGCCTCGGGAACCCGTACTGCCGCCGCGTCGCGGGAAACTACGCCGACGACTTCGCCGCCCTCGCGGACGCGGTGTCGGCCCTGCACGGGGCGGGAAGGAAGGCGTACGTGACGACCCCCGCCGCGCCCCGGGGAGGCGACCTCCCCCGCGCCGAGGCCCTGATCGACGCCGCCGCCCGGAGCGGGGCGGATGCCCTCGAGGTCCACAACATGGGCGTCCTCCGGATCCTCCGGGGGAAGGGGAACCCGCTGCCCGCGCACATGGGCGCCTTCGCGAACGTTTACACCCACCTGGCGGCGGGGGTGATGCGCGGCTACGGGGCGGTCCGGGTCCGGCCGAACGCCGAGGTGAGCCTGGACGAGATGCGGACCATCGCCGGGGAGGGGGAGGTCGCGGTCGAGATCCTGGTCCACGGGAAGATCCCCCTGGGCGTCAACGAGGCGTGCTTTCTCCTGTCCGCGCCGGAAGGCGAGGACCCGAACTGCCCGGCCGCGTGCCGGGAGGAGCACTGGCTGTCCGCGCGCCGGGGGGGCGGGCGCGACGGGGGCTGGGTCCTCAAGACCGTGGGCAAGGGGATCCTGAGCGGCAAGGACATGTGCCTGATCGAGCACCTGCCCCGGCTCCTCGCGGACGGTTTTCGCGTCTTCCGGATCGAGGGGCTCTACGAGACCGCCGCCTGGCGATCGGAGATCGGGGCCGTCTACCGGGAGGCGCTCGACGCGGCGGCGTCGGGCGGCCCGTACGCCGTCCGTCCCTCCTGGGCGGAGGCGATCCGGAGGCACTCCCGCCACGGCGTCTGCAACGGCTACTGCTTCGGGAAGACGGGCCGCCTGTACGTCGGTACTGTTTTACAGGGCGAAAAATCCTGATATAATAATTAGCCCCAGATCTGACCGCATCCCCGGGAGGATACCATCCATGGCGGAATTGCTGGCATCCGGCGGCACGGTGGAGATGGTCCGGACGGTCCTGGACTGCGGGGCCGACGCCGTCTACGTGGGCGCGAAGGGGTGGAGCCGCCGCCGGGCCCGCTACGAGATGGACGACGACCAGATCGTCGCCGCCGCGTCGTACGCCAGGGAGCGGGGGAAGGTCCTCCGCGTTGCGTTCAACACGCTCCCGGCCTCGGCCGAGATGCCCCTGTTCATCGAGAAGACCGATTCCTTCGTCGCGGCGGGGATCCGCGACTTCATCCTCACGGACCCGGGCGCGATGGCCGCGTTGAAGAGGCGGCACCCGGGGACGGTCATCCACGCGAGCGTCGGGTGCACGATCGTGAACGCCGAGGACGCCCGGTTCTACAAGGAGGCCGGGGCGACCCAGGTCGTCGCCGAGTGCCGGATGGACCGGGACGAGATGCGGCGGATCAAGCGCGAGGTGGGGGTCGGCCTCGAGGTCCTCGTCCACGCCACGACGTGCTACACGTTCCTCGGCCGCTGCACGATGAGCAGCTACACGCGGCAGGAGTGGCGGATCGATGCGGCGGGGAAGAACCATTTCCTCGGCAGCCCGAACCGGGGCGGCCTCTGCTACCGGGTCTGCCTGGCCGAATGGGACCGGTTGGGCCGGGACGGCGCCGCGGAGGCGCGGGGCGTGGTGCTCCCGAACCAGGCGTACTTCCTCGTCGACGACATCCCGGGCCTCGTCGACCTCGGCGTGGACACGATCAAGATCCAGGGCCGGGAATACTCCATTCCCCTGGTCGGCGAGATGGTCCGCTTCTACCGCGAGCTGATCGACGCGTACGTCGCGGACCGTTCCGCGTTCCGGATGGACGCGTGGAAGGGACGCATGGCCGGGATCGTGGCCGCGCGCGACGCGGAGCGCCGGGAGAAGACCGCCGACCTCATCGCCGAGTCGGGAATCCCGGCGTAGCGTCCCGCGCGACCCTTCCTCCCCTCCTGTCCCGGGAACGCCCGGAGCGCGCGCCTCCGGGGATCCGCTGCGTTGCGGGCCGCGCCGGCCCGGCCTCGCTGCGAACCGTGTCCCGCGGCGGGCGTGTCAGTGGCTCATCTCCCCCTCGCGGAAATATTCGACCAGCGCCCGCTCCACGACGCGGTCGCGCGGCACCTTCTTCTCCCTGCAGAAGGCGTCGAGCATCTCGACGATCTCGGGCAGCAGGAGGAAGGTGACGCTGTCCCTCCTGCCGGAGTTTCCCGTCAGGTCCTTTCCGGTCAGGCTCATTCGTCCCCCCTGGATTCGCCGCCGCGGGCGCCCGCCTTGTAGAACCGGCGGAACACCGCCCGCAGGCGGTCCTCTTCGGCGATGTCGCCCCGCGCAGCCTCGTGAATCAGCTCCCCGTTCAGGAAGATGCAGTACCGGTCGAGCACGCGGAACGCGGCGCCCACGTCGTGCTCGGCGAGGAGGATCGTCGCCCGCGTCTTCAGCTCGCCGTCGATGACGGCGAGGATCCGGTCCCGCACGTCGTGGGAGAGGCCGAGAAACGGCTCGTCGAACAGCAGGATCTTCGGCTTCCCCATCAACGCCCGCCCGATGACGAGCATCTGGCGCTCGCCCCCGGAGAGGATCCCCGCCGATTCGTCGGCCTTGGCCCGCAACGCCGGGAACAGGTCGAAGACCCGGTCCCGGGACCTCGGCCGCTCCGCGGCCGGCCGCAGGTACGCCCCGACGTCCAGGTTCTCCCGGACCGTCATGCGGAGCGCGACCCGCGCCCT
Source organism: Gemmatimonadota bacterium (assembly GCA_050257455.1). Lineage (GTDB taxonomy): Bacteria > Desulfobacterota > Deferrimicrobia > Deferrimicrobiales > Deferrimicrobiaceae > JBLMWX01. The sequence goes on from JBLMWX010000040.1 coordinate 6,762, forward strand.
GTCCGACACGTAGTGCACCCCCCGGGCCACCCGCTCGTGCGGCGGGAGGAACGTGATGTCCTCGCCGTGGTACGTGATCCGTCCCCCCGTGACCGGGACGAGCCCCGCGATCGCCTTGAGGAACGTCGTCTTTCCGGACCCGTTCGCGCCGAAGACGGCCACGATCTCCCCGGGCCGCGCCTCCATCGTGACCCCGCGGACCGCCCGCACCTGGCCGAACCGGACGGTGAGGTTCTTGACCTTAAGATGCATCGCCGTGATCGTGGCCCGCGGCCGCGGGGACGTATTTCGCGAGGTCGGCGGGGTTCCCCTCCCAGGTGACGCGCCCGTCGTCGATCGCCACGACCCGGCAGCACATCTCCTCGAGGATGAGCGGGTTGTGGGAGATGAGAAGGAACGACATCCCCGACTCCCGGTGCAGGGAGTGCAGGAGCGACGCGAGCTCCTCCGCGTCCCGGATCGACAGGGCCGAAAAGATCTCGTCGAGAAGAACGAACCGGGGGCGGCACGAGATGGCGCGGGCGAACTCCAGCCGCCGCAGGCACCCCTGCGAGAGCTTCGCGGCGGGCCAGAACCTCTGCGCGGCGAGTCCCGTCCTCTCGAGGATCGCGGCGAGCTCGTCCTCGATGAGGCCGGGCGTCCGCTCCTCCCCGTCCCGCCGCGGCCGTCCGGACAGGAGCGCGACGCGCACCGACTCCGTCACGCTGAGCGACGGGTACGGTCCCGGGATCTGGAACGTCCGGGAGATCCCGACGCGGAACCGGGCGTCCATCGGCAGGCGGGTCACGTCCCTGCCGTCGAACACGATCCGCCCCCGGTCCGGGCGGACGAGCCCGGAGACGATGTTCGCCAGCGTCGTCTTCCCCGACCCGTTCGGCCCGAAGAGGCCGACGATCTCCCCCGCGTCGACGGACACGGACACGCCGCGGAGCACCCGGCTCTGCCCGAACGACTTCTCGATACCCTCCGCGAGGAGAAGGGCGCTCATGGTCCGATCCCCTTGGCCTGGACCATCCGCTTCGCCCGGGCGCGCTCGATCAGGGTTCCGGCGACGCCCCCGGGGAAGAACCGAAGGACCAGAAGCAGCGCGAAGGCATAGAGGAGGACCCGCGGCGCCGGGGAGATCCCCGTTCCCTGGAAGACAACGTGGAGGACGAGGGCGGCGAGAAGGGGCCCCACGATGGTGGCCCGTCCCCCGATCGCCGCGAAGGTCGCCGCCTGGAAGGAGAGCTCGATGGAAAAATCGGCCGCGGTCGCGCGCCCGACGTGGGCGGCGAAGGCGACGCCCGAGGCGCCCGCGAGGACGCCGCCGACGAGGTAGGCCCGCCGCTTGTGCCGGCCCACGTCGACGCCGGAGGCGCGGGCGTTGAGCTCGCTCCCCGCGATGGCCGTCCAGATGAGGCCCGCCTCGGAGCGGGCGACGCCGAGCATCGCCCAGGACGCGAGCACCAGGAACGCGAGCGCCGCGTAGTAGGAGAGCCACGGCGATCCCTCCGTCCACGGGAGGGCGACGGGAACGCCGCCTTCCCCGCCCCAGGAGTAGCTCCCCTGCGGGCTGAAGAACGTCTGCCCGAGCGCGATCTCGTGCAAGAGCTCTCCGACGGCGAGGGTGAGGAGCGCCACGAACGGGCCGTTGAGCGGCGCCGCGAGGGCGCCCACGGCCAGGCCGGCCGCCGCGGACAGGAGCAGCGCCGCCGCCGCGGCCGCCCAGAGCGGCCACCCCCAGAGGCTCGTGAGCAGGGCGCAGGCGTACGTCGCCGTCCCGAAAAAGACGGCGTGGCCGAGGGAGATCTGGCCGGCGACGCCCCCGACGATGTCCCACGACCCGGCGTAGACCGCGAGAATGAACCCGACGGTCAGAACGTCGAGGAGAAACGGGTCCAGCCCCGCCAGCGGCAGGAGCAAGAGGATGCCGGCCGCCGCGGCCAGGGCGCCGGTCGTCCCGCCGAACGCTGTTCTCCCGGGCCGCTTCAATTCATCTGATCCCTAAAGAAAATCGCAAAGATACATGCGCGGCACGGCGCCGCGCCCCGGCTCATTCTATCCCATTTCCGCCCCGGGGACGAACCGGATTCGGCGAGCCGTCCGCATGCCGCTTGCCTCCCGCGCCCGAAAAACCCGACAATGGACGTGCAGCCGGCGCGGGGAGAGCGGGGAGCCAGACGGATGAGGGGTCCCGACAATCCGGAAACGAAGCCATCGGCGCAACCTCTGCCGAGGGACGAGATCGTCGGCGGTTTCGAGGCGCTGGTCCGCGGCGGGAAGCTGTTCGGGGCCGAGCTCAACCCCAACGTCCTCAAGAAGAGCGGAACCGGGGCCTCGTTCCTCGTCAAGCCGACGCCCCCGATGAGACGCCTTCTGGCCCGGTGGCGCGAGCTGTTCGCGGACCGGATCT
>JBLMWX010000041.1:0-12843 GCA_050257455.1 Gemmatimonadota bacterium
CTCTCGGAGCTCCAGGCGCAGGCGATCCTCGAGATGCGGCTGCAGCAGCTGACCGGGCTCGAGCGGGAGAAGATCCTCCAGGAGCTCAAGGACGTCAGGGCCGAGATCGCGCGGCTGAAGAAGATCCTCGCGGAGGAGGCGGAGCTCCTGCGGGTGATCGCGGAGGAGCTCCGGGAGGTCCGGGACGCGTACGCCGACGAGCGCCGCTCCCAGATCGTCCGGGAGGCGAAGGAGCTGCGCCTCGAGGACCTGATCGCCGACGAGGAGATGGTCGTCACCGTCTCCCACACGGGGTACATCAAGCGCAACCCGATCAGCCTCTACCGGGCCCAGCGCCGGGGCGGGCGCGGCAAGGTCGGGATGGGGACCAAGGAGGAGGATTTCGTCTCGAAGGTCTTCATCGCCTCGATGCACGCCTACATCATGTTCTTCACGAACACCGGGAAGGTGTTCTGGCTCAAGGTCCACGAGATCCCGGAGGCGGGCCGCGCCGCGAAGGGAAAGGCGATCGTGAACCTCCTCTCCGTCGCCCCCGGGGAGTCGATCTCCGCGATCCTCCCCGTCAAGGAGTTCGTCGAGGGGCGGTTCGTCGTCATGGCGACCGCGCAGGGGGTCATCAAGAAGACGGACCTGATGGAGTACTCGCGGCCGCGCACGGGGGGCATCATCGGCCTGGGACTGAACGAGGGGGACCGGCTGATCGCCACGGAGATCACGGCGGGAAGCGACGACGTCTCCCTCTCCACCCGGCACGGGATGTCGATCCGCTTCCGCGAGGACGACGTCCGGCCGATGGGCCGCACGGCGGTCGGCGTCCGCGGCATCGACCTCGACGAGGGGGACGCGGTCGTCGGGATGGAGATCCTGCATCCCCAGGGGACGCTCCTCACCGTGACCGAGAACGGCTTCGGCAAGCGCACGGCCGTGGAGGAGTACCGCGTCCAGTCCCGGGGCGGCAAGGGGGTCATCACCCTCAAGGTCACGGAGAAGACGGGAACGATCGTCGGGGTGGCCCAGGTCTCCGAGGACGACGACGTCATGCTCGTCACCGACGGCGGCAAGATCATCCGGATGCCGGTCCGGGAAATCCGCGTGATCGGGCGCAACACCCAGGGGGTGCGCCTGATCGGGATGGAGGGAAAGGAGCGCGTGTCGTCCTTCGCCCGGCTGGCGGAGAAGGAAGAGTGACGCGGCGCGCCGCGCGGGCGTTCCTGCCGCTCGTCCTGGTCCTCGCGCTGCCGGCCTGCGCGGACCCGGCCCGCGAGCGGTTCGAGAGGGCGGAGAAGTCGCTCCTGGCCCAGAAGATGGACGCGGCGCTCGCCGACTACCGGTCGATCCCGCGCGACTATCCCCAGTCCCGGTATGCCCCGGCGGCCCTGCTGCGCCAGGGGGACCTGTTCGGATCGTTCTACCGGAACTATGCGGCGGCCCTGGAGACCTACGACTCCCTCGTCTTCAACTACCCCCAGGCGGCGGAGGTCCCGCGCGCGCTGATGCGCAAGGGGGAGATCTGCCTCCTCCAGCTCTTCGACTACCCCGCCGCGATCGCGGAGCTCGAGCGCGTGCGGACGCAGTACCCGCGGTTCGAGGAGAAGGACGAGGCGCTGTACCTCCTGGCCAAGGCGTATGCCGGGCGGGGCGACCCGGCGCGCCAGCAGGCGGTCCTCCTGGAGCTCATCGAGACGCGCCCCGACTCGCCCCGGGCCATGGAGGCGCGGTGGGCGGTGGCGTACGTGCTCCTCGCCCAGGGGACGTTCGCGGACGCGGACCGGGAGTTCCGCAAGATTCTCTATCTCGTGACCGACCGGAAGGAGGCCGCCCGGGCCCGCTGGGGGATCGCGCAGGCGCTGGAGGGAGAGGGGGAGCTCGCCGCCGCGCTCGAGCAGTACGAGGCGATCGGGGCGGACGGGGAGGATCCCGCCTTCCTCGCGGCGAAGATCGCGCGCCTGAAGAAACGGCTGAAGACCTCGTGAGGCCGCGGGGCCCGGGCGGGGAGGAGGCGCGTTGACGGCTGACAGGATCGCGGTCGTCGGCGGGGGATCGTGGGGAACCGCGTTCGCGGTCATGCTTGCCGAGCGGCATGCCGACGTCGCGCTCTGGGTGCGCGAGCCCGAGGTGTGCGCCGACATCCGCGAGCGGGGGGAGAACCGGGTCTTCCTTCCCGGCGTCCGGGTTCCCCGGGCGGTCCGACCGACGACAGACCTCGGCGAGGCGGTCGACGGAAGGACCGTCGTCGCGTTCGCCGTGCCGTCCCAGCACCTGAGGGACGTGGCGGAGCGCGCGGCCGCGCTCCTGTCCCCCGGCGCCGCGCTCGTCTCGCTGGCCAAGGGGGTGGAGACCGGGACGCTCCTGCGGACGACCGAGGTGCTGGGGCAGGTCCTCGGCGTTCCCGCCGCGCGCCTGGCGGTTCTCTCGGGGCCGACGTTCGCCCGGGAGGTGGCGGAAGGGAAGCCGGCGGGGGCGACGGTGGCGTCCGGGGACAAGGTCCTGGCGGTGGCGCTGCAGGCCGTCCTCTCCGGGAGCCGGTTCCGGCTCTACGCGGAGACGGACGTGACGGGGATCGAGATCGGCGGGGCGCTGAAGAACGTGATGGCCATCGCCGCCGGGATGGCCGACGGGCTCGGCTTCGGCAGCAACGCGCGGGCCCTTCTCATCTCCCGGGGTTTGGCCGAGATCGCCCGTCTCGGCGCGGCCCTGGGCGCGGATCCGCGGACGTTCTCGGGGCTGGCGGGACTGGGCGACCTCGTGCTCACCTGCACGGGGGACCTGTCCCGGAACCGGTCCCTCGGCGTGCGGGTCGGCCGGGGCGAGCGGGTGGCCGACATCCTGGCGGGGATGACGATGGTCGTCGAGGGCGTCGAGACCGCCCGCGCCGCCGTCGACCTGTCGCGGGCGACCGGGGTGCCGATGCCGATCTCGGACCAGGTGTACCTCATCCTGCACGAGGGCAAGGACGTGCGCGCCGCCGTGTCCGAGCTGTTCGCGCGCTCCCTGAAGATGGAGAAGGACTGAGAGGGGCGACATGGCCGGCGGGACGCGGGGCGACGAGACGCTGAAGGAGGAGATCCGGGAGCTGCTGCGGCGGCGCAACGCCGTGCTCCTCGCCCACAACTACCAGCGCGACGAGATCCAGGAGATCGCCGACATCACGGGCGACTCGCTGGGCCTGAGCCAGGAGGCGGCGAAAAGTCCGGCCGACGTGATCGTCTTCTGCGGCGTCCACTTCATGGCCGAGAGCGCGGCGATCCTGTCGCCGGACAAGCGCGTGCTCCTGCCGCGGCTCGACGCCGGCTGCCCGATGGCCGACATGATCACGGCGGACGACCTCGCGGCCTGGCGGGAGAAGAACCCGGAGGCGGTCGTGGTCGCGTACGTGAACACGTCCGCGGAGGTGAAGGCGCTCTCCGACGTCTGCTGCACCTCGGGGAACGCGGTCAACGTCGTCCGGTCGATTCCCCCCGGCCGGGAGATCTTCATGATCCCGGACCGGAACCTCGCCCACTACGTGGCGAAGGTCTCCGGGCGGCGGCTCTCGTGGTGGGACGGCTACTGCCCCACCCACGAGCGGTTCACCGTCGAGGCGGCGGTCCGCGCGAAGGAGGCCCACCCCGGGGCCCTCCTCGTCGTCCACCCGGAATGCCCGCCCGGCGTCGTCGCGATGGCCGACGCCGTCCTGTCCACCTCGGGCATGTACGCGTACTGCCGCAAGTCGCCGGCGACCTCGTTCCTCGTCGGGACCGAGATGGGCATCCTGTACCGCCTCCGGAAGGAGAACCCCGGGAAGACGTTCCACCTGGCGAGCCGGGCGCTCATCTGCCCCAACATGAAGCTCACGACCCTCGAGGACGTGCGCGACGCCCTCGTCGCGCTCGCGCCGGCGGTGACCGTGCCCCCGGAGATCCGGGACAAGGCGCTGTCGGCGCTCTCGGCGATGCTCCGCGTGCCGCGCGACGCCGCCTGACCTGTCCCGACGATGCCCGGATCCGTCCCCCCCCTGTCCTTCGAGCACGTCGTCCGTGCGCTGTCGGCCGCCGGGCCGCCGCCGTGCCTCCAGCTGCTGCGGCTTCCCGCGGGAGCCCGGTCGTTCCTGGCGGCGGCCGTCCTGCGCCGGCTCGCGCGCCCCCTCCTCGTCCTTGCGGCGGACTCGGCGGAAGCCGAGGAGACGTTCCGGGAGCTGTCGGCGTACCTGGGGCCCGGGGGCGCGCTCCTGTTTCCCTCCCTGGAGACCGCGCCCTACGAGGAGCTGTCGCCGTACGCGGCGGCGGTGCACGACCGGATGCGCGCCCTGCACCGGCTGTCGGGGGGCCGGGCGGCGGGCGCGCCGCCGCCCGCGGTCGTGTGCCCCGCGGATGCCGCGGTCCAGAAGACGATGCCCGTCCACGTCTTCGAGGCGGCGGTCCACGCGGTCGTTGCGGGCGACGCGATCGACGTGACGGCGTGGTCCCGCCGCCTCGCGGAGATCGGCTACGCCCGGCTGCCGGCCACGGCGGATCCGGGGGACTTCTCGGTCCGCGGGGGCATCGTGGACGTCTATAGCCCCGCGCACCCGCTGCCCGCGCGTCTCACGCTGGACGGCGACCGGGTCGAGTCGATCCGGTGGTTCGATCCCGCCACGCAGCGCACGCGCGCGGAGGCGGAATCGGTCGTCATCCTCCCGTGTTCCCAGGTCGTCACGCGCGAGGAGTACGTCCGGGCGGCGGCCGGGCTCCCGGGAGACCGGGCCGATGCGCTCCGGCAGGGGATCCGCGCGCACGGCGTGGACGCGATCCTCCCGCGGCTCTACGGGGGCGCGGCCTCCGTGTTCGACTACCTGCCGCCCGGCGGGATCGTCGTCGCCGTCGACTCGGTGTCGTGCCTCGCCGCCGCGCGCAACGCATTCGCCGAGGCGGAGGAGAACTTCGCGCTCTCGGGGGCCGACGCCGGGCTTCCCGGGCCGGAGGAGCTGTTCCTGCCGCCGGACGACCTCGTCCGGGCGGTCGCCGGCGCGCCCCTCGTCGCCTTCGACGCCATCGAGACCGCGCCCTTCGGCCGCGCGGACGCCATCCGGGGCGAGATCGACGCCCGGGGGAACGAGGACATCCGGCGGAGCACGGTCGCCTCCGCGTCGGAGGGGCTCCTCCTTCCCCTCGTGACGGAGGCGAAGGCGTGGTGGAAGCGGGGAGCGCGCTTCGTCGTCACGTCGCTGTCCCCCTCCCAGGCGGACCGGCTCGAGGAGCTCCTGTCGCGGTACCCGCTCCCGCTCGCCTCCGGGGCGGCGCTCAAGGATGCCCTGGAGGGGGGACAGGGCGTTTCGATCGTCTGCTCGGAGGTGATCCGGGGATTCCGGGTTCCCGAGCTCTCGGTCGCGGTCGTCACCGAGGCCGAGATCTTCGGCGGGAAGACGCGGGCCCGGCGTTCGCGGAAGGAGCCGGCCGCCCCCGCGGAGGAGTTCTCCCTGCGGGAGCTGCGGGTGAACGACCTGGCCGTCCACGTGGACCACGGCGTCGGGATCTACCGCGGCCTGCTGCGCCGCCTCGCGGGAGGGGTCGAGGGGGATTTCCTCGTCCTGGAGTACGCGGCCGGCGACCGCCTCTTCGTTCCGGTCGAGAAGCTGTCGCGGGTCCAGCGGTACGTCGCCTCCGAGGAGGCGCACCCGCGGCTCGCCCGCCTGGGGGGGACCGCGTGGCAGCGCGCGAAGCGGCGGGTCCGGGATTCGCTCCTCGCGATGGCGCAGGAGCTCATCGCCCTTTACGCGCGGCGGGAGCTCGCCACCCGCCCCCCGAACACGCCGCCCGACGCCGTCTACCGGGAGTTCGAGGCGGGCTTCGCGCACGAGGAGACGCCGGACCAGCAGCGGGCGATCGAGGAGGTCCTGGCCGACCTGGCGTCGCCGAAGCCGATGGACCGGCTCATCTGCGGGGACGTCGGGTACGGAAAGACCGAGGTGGCGATCCGGGCGGCCTTCAAGGCGGTCGCCGACGGCCGCCAGGCGGCCGTTCTCGTCCCGACCACGGTCCTCGCGGAGCAGCACTACCAGACCTTCCGCGAGCGCCTCGCCGGCTACCCCGTCCGCGTCGAGAACCTCTCCCGTTTCCGCTCCCGCCACGAGCAGGCCGCGGTGGTGAAGGACCTCGCCGCCGGGAAGGTCGACATCGTGATCGGGACGCACCGGCTCCTCCAGAAGGACGTGGCGTTCCGCGAGCTCGGGCTCGTCGTCATCGACGAGGAGCAGCGCTTCGGCGTGGCCCACAAGGAGAAGATGAAGCGGCTGCGCGCCGCGGTGGACGTCCTGACGCTCACGGCGACGCCGATCCCGCGCACGCTCCACATGGCCCTCTCCGGGATCCGGGACATCAGCGTGATCGCCACGCCGCCGGAGGAGCGGCTGTCCATCCGGACCTTCGTCCTTCCCTTCGCGGAGGAGACGATCCGGGAAGCCGTGGAGCGCGAGGTCCGCCGGGGCGGCCAGGTCTTCTTCGTGCACAACCGGGTCCAGACGCTTCCCGCCATGGAGCGGCTCCTGCGGGAGATCGTGCCGGCGGTGCGCATCGGCACCGCGCACGGCCAGATGGAGGAGGATGCGCTGGCGCGGGCGATGGACGACTTCGGGGCCCGGCGGATCGACCTGCTCCTGTGCACCGCCATCATCGAGGCGGGACTCGACATCCCCAACGCGAACACGATCGTCGTCAACGAGGCCCACCGGTTCGGCCTCGCCCAGCTGTACCAGCTTCGCGGGCGCGTCGGGCGCGACCGCCACCGGGCGTACGCCTACTTCCTGGTCCCCGACGACGTGGCGACGACGAAGGAGGCCGCCCAGCGGCTCGCCGTGATCACGGAGCTCACGGAGCTCGGGTCGGGCTTCAGGATCGCGTCCCACGACCTCGAGATCCGCGGGGGCGGGAACTTCCTGGGCAAGGACCAGTCCGGGCACATCCACCAGGTCGGGTACGAGCTCTACACCCAGCTCCTCGCGGAAGCCGTGGCGGAGATCTCCGGCGACGCCTCGCCCGAGGAGGAGGAGCCGGAGCTCGACCTGCGGATCCCGGCGTTCCTGCCCGACGACTACATTCCCGACGCCGGGACGCGGCTCGACTTCTACCGGAAGCTCGCGACGGCGCGGACCGTCGCGCAGGCCGACGAGCTCGAGCTGGAGCTCCTGGACCGCTTCGGGCGCCTGCCGGACGCCGCCGAGAGTCTCTGCGACGTGACGCGGCTCCGGGCGCGGATGCGGGAGGCCGGCGTGCGGGAGCTCAAGCGCGGGGACGGCCGCCTCTACCTGGCCCTGTCCGCCCGGTCGGAGGTCGACCGGGGCGTTCTCGCCCGCTGGGTGACGCGCGAGAAGGGGACGTTCTCGTTCGTCAGGGGAGAGGTCCTGGCCATGCGGCTGGCGGGCGAGTCGCCCGCCGACGTCCTCCGGGCGGCCAAAAACCTGTTGAACCGCCTGGCGACCGGGGGTAACATATAGATTTCCCGCGTGAAAACGGGTCGATATCCTTCAAGGAGACCATGGAATGCGCAAGGTGACGTGGATTCCGGCGGCCGTTCTGGCGCTCGCGCTCGCCGCGTGCGGCGGGCGGGGGAACGAGGGAGCGAACAAGGTCCTGGCGAAGGTGGACGGCGACGCCATCACCGTGGCGGCCTTCGAGAAGGAGGCCGAGCAGCAGCCGCCCTACGTCCGCCCGATGCTCGAGACGCCGGACGGACGGAAGCAGTTCCTCGACAGGATGATCACGCTGGACCTCCTGATGCGCGAGGCGCTGCGGCGCGGCCTGGACCGGCGCGAGGACGTCCGCGACCAGCTGGAGCAGGCACGGAAGGGGATCGTCCTCCAGGCCCTCCTCCGCGACGTCGCGGACAAGGCGCCCGGTCTCACGGACGCGGCGCTCCGGAAATATTACGACGCGAACCGCTCGAGCTTCGAGGTGGGCGACCGCGTCCGGGTGAGCCACGTCCTTTTCAAGGACCGGGCCACGGCCGAGGAGTTCGCGCGGAGGGCGCGCCAGGGCGAGCCCTTCGAGCGGATCATCGGCGAGGCCGCGGCGGCCGGCGGCTCGGGCGCGGACCTCGGGTTCATCGAGCGGGGGACGTTCGTCAAGGAGTTCGAGTCGGCGGCGTTCTCCGCCGCGCCCGGATCGATCGTGGGGCCCGTCAAGACGATGTACGGCTACCACGTCCTCTCGGTGGGCGAGCGGAAGCCGGCCGGGCTCCAGTCCTTCGAGGAGGTCAAGGCGAAGATCGCGTCCGACCTCCGGGAGAACGCGCAGCGCGACGCCATCGAGGGGCTCATCGCGGACCTGCGGAAGCAGGCCCGGATCGAGACGTTCGTCAAGGGCGGGCCGGAAGGTCCGTCGATCGGGGTCCCCGCCCGGGCTCCCCAGCAGGACGCGAACGGGGGCGAGCCGGGCGGGCGCGCACCCGGGTCCGGGGAGACGACGCCTCCGGCCGGGCCTCCCGCCGCGGCGGGGAGCCGCTGATCGCGGTTGCCCTCATGAGGCGCCCGACCGTTCCTTCGTGCCTCCGGGTGGCCGTCGCGGCCGCCGCCCTCCTGGTCTCCTGCTCGCGGGAGCCGGCGCCCCCGGCCGATTCCGACGTCGTCGTCGCCGAGGTCAACGGCTCGCCGATCACGCTCAAGGAGCTCAAGGGCGAGATCGCCGAGCTCCGGGGCCTCGCGACGGCGGGGGAGACCCGCACGGCGACGGCCACCGAGATCACCAGGGCGATGCGCATCCTCGTCGAGCGCGCCGTCGTCCTGCGCGAGGGGGAGCGCCTGAAGATCGCGGTCTCGGCGTCGGAGCTGGACGACGAAGTCCGGCGGTTCCGCGCCGACTTCCCGCCCGGGGGGCTCGAGAAGTCGCTGCTCCAGGCGGGGATCGAGATGGCGGATTGGCGGGCGGCGCTCGCGCGCTCCATCCTGTTCCGCAAGTCGGCCGCCGCCATCGCGGCCTCGCGGGCCGCCGTGACGGACGAGGAGGTCCGGAAGACCTTCAACGCCCGCCGCCGGGACATGGCCCGCCCGGAGCGGATCCGCGTCCGGCAGTTCCTCTTCGACTCCGAGGAGACGGCCCGCGAGGCGCGGTCGCTCATCGAGAAGGGGACCGAGACGGACGAGGTCGTCCGGCGTCTCGCCGCGGGCGACTCCGCTCCCGCCGCGGCCGACCTCGGCTCCCTGGCCCTGGACGATCTTCCCCCGGATCTCGGGCCGGCGTTGTTCGCCCTTCCGGAGGGCGGGGTGAGCGGCGTGGTCCGCCGGGAAGGTTCGTACAGCCTCTTCCAGGTCCTCGCGAAGGAGCCGGCCCGGACGCTCGACTTCGCGGCGGCGGCCCCCGAGATCCGCGAGGAGCTTCTGGCCGCGAGGCGCGAGGAGGCGTTCCGCCGGTGGGTCGCGGAAGAGGCGGGGCAGGCCGACGTCCGGATCCGCGAGGCGATCCTGGCGCAGCTCAAGGGAGGGAGCGGTTGAGAAGGGCGTCCCTGGTGCTCGCCGTGGCCGCGGCCTGGGCTCTTTCCCTCGCGCCGGCGCGGCCCGCGTCCGCGCGGGTCGTCGACGGCATCGTCGCGGTCGTCAACGACGAGCCGATCACCTTTTCCGAGTTCCGGGAGTCCGTGGCCGAGAGCCTCGGCATCCCCGTCGGCGACGCGGACCTCTACCTGCGCGAGGAGAAGGACGCGGCGCGGGTGCTCCAGGGGATCGAGACGCTCGTCGACTCGGTGCTGGTGCGCCAGGAGCTCCGGAAATCGGGCCAGGAGATCTCCGAGCCGGAGATCGACCGCGCCGTCGAGTCGGTTCGGAAGAACAACGGCCTGTCCGAGGCCGACTTCGCCGCGGCGCTCGAGAAGGACGGGATCTCGCTGGCGGGCTTCCGCCGGCGCATCCGGTGGCAGATGGAGCGGGGGGCGATCGTCCGGGCGAAGCGGTTCAAGGACGTGGCGGTCACCGACGAGGAGATCCGGGAGTATTACCGGGTGAACGCCGAGCGGTTCCTCGTGGGCGCCGAGATCCGGATCGAGACCCTCTTTCTGCCGTTCCCCCCCGGGGACCAGGGGAAGGAGCAGGCGGTCCGGATCCGCATCGCCGCCCAGCAGGCGGAGGATTCGGTCCGGGCGGGGCTTTCCCTCGCCGAGGCGGCGCGCCTCCTCGCGGCGACCGTCCCCGGCGCGTCCGTCGTCTCCTCCGACTTCGTGAAGACGGAAGACCTTCTCCCGGAGGTCCAGAAGGAGGTCCGGCGGCTGCGCACCGGGGAGACGTCGCCGCCGTTCTTCACCGACGCGGGGGCATACCTCGTCACCGTGCTCGCCCGGCGCGGCGGCAAGGCCCCGGACTTCGCGTCGATCCGGGAGGCGCTCTCGGAGGAGCTCGTCGACAGGCGCAGCGAAAAGGCGTACGCCGACATCCTCGCCGAGCTCAAGAAAGCCGCGTCGATCGACATCCGGCTATGACGGCACTTCCCCCGAAGCTGGCGGAGCTCGCGGACCTCCTCGGGGAGACCCGGAGGGCGACCTTCGACCTCGTGTCCGGCCTGTCCGAGGAGGAGTTCGGCCGCCGGGAGGCCGGCGAGTGGTCGGTCGGCGATATCCTGGAGCACCTGTTGCACGAGCGGGACCACCAGCTCCAGATCGCCGGCATTCTCCGGGCTTCGGGGAAGTAGACCGTCCGGGGCCGCCATGCCGCGCTCGTCTCTGCCGCGAATCGCCGTCACGATGGGGGACCCCGCCGGCATCGGCCCGGAGATCGCCGTCCTCGCCCACGGGGACCCGGCGCTGCGAACCTGGTGCCGCCCCGTGGTGTACGGCGACGAGGCGATCCTGCGCCGCGCCGCCGCTGTCGTCAAGCGGGAGGTCGCGATCGTTTCCCCGGCGGGGGAGCCGGGAGACGAGCCCGGGCCGGGGCGGATCGTCGTCGCGCCCGTCTCCTCCCTGCGTCCCGACGAGGTGCCTTTCGGGAAGCCGTCCGGCCCGGGCGCCCGGGCGATGGCCGCGTACATCCGGGCGGCCGCGGCGGACGTCCTCGCGGGGCGGGCGGCCGCGGTGGTCACCTGCCCGATCACCAAGGAGGGGTTGAAGACGGCGGGCGTCCCCTTCCCGGGGCACACGGAGTTCCTCGCCCACCTGTGCGGAGGGGCGGACGTCGTCATGATGCTCGCCGGCGACCGCCTCCGCGTCGCGCTCGTCACGATCCACGTCGCCCTCCGGCGCGCCCTGGAACTTCTGTCCCCGGCGGTCATCGAAAGGACGATCCGGATCACGGATTCCTTCTTCCGGAGATACATGGGGACCGCGTCTCCCCGCATCGCCGTGGCGGGCCTCAATCCGCACGCGGGGGAGGGGGGGCTCTTCGGGGACGAGGAGGCGACGACGATCGCGCCCGCGGTCTCGGCGTGTCGCGGCGGCGGCATCGACGCCCGGGGACCGTACCCTCCGGACACGGTCTTCTACCGGGCGTGGCGGGGGGAGTTCGACGTGGTCGTCGCCATGACCCACGACCACGGGCTCATCCCCCTGAAGCTCGTGCACTTCGAGGACGGCGTCAACGTGACGATGGGACTGCCGATCATCAGGACGTCGGTGGATCACGGGACGGCCTACGACATCGCGGGCAAGGGGACGGCGAGCCCCGCGAGCCTTCTCGCCGCGATCCGGATGGCGGCCGGGATGGCGGCCGCCCGCGGGTAGGGACGATGGCGCTCGACCGGATCGTCGTGCGCGGCGCGCGCGAGCACAACCTCAAGAACATCGACGTGGAGATCCCCCGGGACCGCCTCGTGGTCATCACGGGCGTCTCGGGGTCGGGGAAGTCGTCGCTCGCCTTCGACACGATCTACGCGGAGGGGCAGCGCCGCTACGTCGAGTCGCTCTCCGCCTACGCCCGGCAGTTCCTCGAGCAGATGGAGAAGCCCGATGTCGACGCAATCGAGGGGCTCTCCCCCGCCATCTCCATCGAGCAGAAGGCGGTGAGCAAGAACCCGCGGTCCACCGTGGGGACGGTCACCGAGATCTACGACTACCTCCGCCTGCTGTACGCCTCGATCGGCGTCGTCCACTGCCCCTCGTGCGGCCGGGAGATCCGGCAGCAGACGGTCTCGCAGATCGTCGATGCCGTGATGGCCATGGGGGAGGGGGAGAAGGTCGAGCTTCTCGCGCCGATCGTCCGCGGGCGAAAAGGGGAGTACCGCAAGGAGCTCGCCAGGCTCGCCCGCGACGGCTTCAACCGCGTCGTCGTGGACGGCGAGGCGAAGAGCCTGGACGACGACATCGTCCTCGACAAGAAGAAGAAGCACGACATCGACGTCGTCGTCGACCGGATCCGCATCGCGGGCGGGGCGCGGGGGCGGCTCGCCGACTCGGTGGCCCTCGCCCTGTCCCTGTCCGAAGGCCTCGTCCGGGTGGCGGACGGGCGGGGCGCAAGCGCCCTCTACAGCGAGAAGTTCGCCTGCCCGGACTGCACCGTGAGCCTGCCGGAGGTGACCCCGCGCCTCTTCTCCTTCAACAGCCCGCACGGCGCCTGCCCGGAGTGCGACGGGCTCGGGACGACGATCTACTTCGATCCCGATCTGATCGTCCCCGACCGGGCGAAGAGCATCCGGGATGGGTGCATCGCGCCCTGGAGCCGGCGCACGACGGTCTTCTACTACCAGATGCTCGAGGCGCTCTCGCGGCATTTCGGCTTTTCGCTCACCGCGCCGTTCGGCACGCTCCCGGAGAAGGTCCGGGACGTGCTCCTCAACGGGTCGGGGAGCGAGCAGGTCCGCTTCTCCCTCGAGGAGGGGGACCGGCGGTACTTCTTCACGAAGCCGTTCGAGGGGGTGATCGGCAATCTCGAGCGCCGGTTCAAGGAGACGGACTCGGAGGGCGTCCGGGAGGAGCTTG
>JBLMWX010000042.1:0-11666 GCA_050257455.1 Gemmatimonadota bacterium
GTGGAGGAGGCGGACGCCGACGCGGGCGTCCGCAGGATCCGGGAGGTGAACTCCGGCAGCTACGCCTTCGACCGCCGGTTCCTCGCCCGCAACCTCCCGCGCCTCTCCGACGCCAATGCCCAGCGCGAGTATTACCTGACGGACATCGTCGTCCGGGCGCTCGAGGACGGGAAGGTCGTCGTGCCCGTCGCGGCGGCCGACCCGGACGAGGTGCGCGGGATCAACTCCCGGCGGGAGCTCGCCGAGGCGACCTCCATCCTCGTCCGCGAGAAGGTCCGGGCGCTCATGGAGTCGGGGGTCACCTTCATCGCCCCGGACGCCGTCTACGTCGAGATGGAAGTGTCCGTCGGGCCGGACACGGTCGTGGGGCCGGGGGTCGTGCTCGCCGGGAACACCCGGATCGGCCGCGGGGTCGGGATCCAGGCGGGGTGCGTGATCGAGGATTCCCGCGTCGACGACGGGGTCCAGCTCCTGCCGTATTCGGTCATGAAGGGGGCGCGGGTCCGGAAGCTGGCGTCCGTCGGTCCGTTCGCGCGCCTGCGCCCCGAGGCGGACCTCGGGGAGTCGGTCCACATCGGGAACTTCGTCGAGGTCAAGAAGAGCCGCCTGGGAAAGGGCACCAAGGCGAACCATCTTGCCTACATCGGCGACTCCGTGGTCGGGAGGAAGGCCAACATCGGCGCCGGGACGATTACCTGCAACTACGACGGGATCGCCAAGCACAGGACGGTGATCGGCGACGGGGTCTTCGTCGGGAGCGACACCCAGTTCGTCGCGCCCGTGACGATCGGCAAGGGAGCCCTGATCGGGGCGGGGGCGACGATCACCCGGGACGTCCCGCCCTATGCCCTCGCCCTCTCCCGCGCGGACCAGAAGAATCTCGCCGGCTGGGTCATCCGCCGCAAGCCCGAGCTCCTGGCCAAGGCGGGCCTCAAGGTTCCTCGCCGGAAAGGGAGGGCGTGACATGTGCGGGATCGTCGGCTACACGGGCGGCAAGCCGTGCGGCGGGATCCTCCTGGAGGGCCTGGCGAAGCTCGAGTACCGCGGGTACGACTCGGCGGGCGTCGCCGTCGTGGACAACGGCGCGATCGCGATCCGGAAGAGCGAGGGGAAGATCTCCCGGCTCCTGGAACTCGTCGCGCGGGAGCCCGTCTCGGGGACGTGCGGCGTCGGCCATACCCGCTGGGCGACCCACGGGCGCCCCTCGGACGCCAACGCCCACCCGCACCAATCCGGCAGCGTCGCGGTCGTGCACAACGGGATCATCGAGAACCACCGGACCCTCAAGGACCGCCTTTGCCGCCAGGGGCGGAGCTTCTGCTCCGAGACGGACACGGAGGTGATCGCCCACCTCCTGGACGGTTTCGTCGCTTCGGGCCTCTCCCTCGAGGAGGCCGTGCGCAGGACGGTGGCGGAACTCCAGGGCTCCTACGCGTTCCTCGCCGTTTCCGAGCGGGAGCCGGGGACGATCGCGGGCGCCCGTCTCAACTGTCCCATGGTGGTGGGGCTGGGGGAGGGGGAGACGTTCCTCGCGTCCGACCTGCCGCCGCTTCTGGCCCACACGCGGAAGGCGCTGTTCCTCGAGGACGGCGAGATCGTGGTGGCCGGTCCCGGCGGATCGGTGCGCGTCACGGATTTCCGCGGCACTCCGCGCGAGCCGCGCCCGCAGGAGATCGACTGGTCCCCCGTGATGGCGGAGAAGGGCGGCTACCGGCACTTCATGCTGAAGGAGATCCACGAGCAGCCGCGGGCGATCCTCGACACGCTGGCCGGGCGGATGCTGACGGAGACCGGCGAGGTGTTCTTCGAGACGCTGCCCCTGTCGGACGCGGCGCTGAGGACGGTGGACAAGGTGCTGGTCGTGGCCTGCGGGACCTCCTGGCACGCCGGGCTCGTCGGGAAGTTCATGATCGAGGGACTTGCCCGCCTGCCCGTCGAGGTGGACCTCGGATCGGAGTACCGGTACCGCGATCCCGTCGTGGGGGCGGGCACGCTCTGCATCCCGATCTCCCAATCGGGCGAGACGGCCGACACGCTCGCGGGACTGCGGGAGGCGCGGTCGAAGGGCGCGGTCGCAGTTTCCATCTGCAACGTCGTCTCCTCGACGATCGCGCGGGAATCGGACGGCGTTGTGTACACCCACGCGGGCCCCGAGATCGGCGTGGCGTCCACCAAGGCGTTTTCCACCCAGCTCGTCGCCCTGTACCTGCTCGCGCTGCACCTGGCGAAGTCCCGCGGAACGCTTGGGGCGCGGCAGATCGCCGCCCACCTGAAGGAGCTGGGCGAGCTTCCCCGCAAGATCGACGAGGTGCTCAAGAAAGACGAGGCGATCGCCGCCATTGCCCGGAAATACAAGGACTCCCGCGATTTCCTCTACCTGGGCCGCGGGGTCTCCTTCCCGATCGCCCTCGAGGGGGCGCTGAAGCTCAAGGAGATCTCCTACATCCACGCGGAGGGGTACCCGGCCGGGGAGATGAAGCACGGGCCGATCGCGCTGATCGACGAGCGGATGCCGGTCCTCGTCCTGTGCGCGAAGGGCGAGTCGTACGAGAAGACGTTGTCGAACCTCGAGGAGGCGCGCACCCGGGGAGGCCGGGTGATCGCGGTCGGCACCGAGGGGGACGACGCGCTCGCCGAGAAGGCGGAGGACGTGCTTTACCTGCCGCCGTGCGGGCGTTTCGCGCGGCCGATCCTCGAGGTGGTCCCGCTCCAGCTTCTGGCCTACCACATGGCGGTGCTCAAGGGAACCGACGTCGACCAGCCGCGCAACCTCGCCAAGTCGGTCACGGTGGAGTGATCCGGGAGGTTGCCCCCGGGCACCCGTCCGTCTTCCCCCCCCCCCGCGGATCGAAACGGACCGCGGGGGCGCAAGGCAAAAAATCCGCCACCTTTCCCGCGATCCCGGGTTTAACCGGGGGCACGCAAACAGATCCCGTGAAAAAGGAGGTCGGCATGGAACGCAGCGGCGGAAGAACCCGGCCGGGAGGGCGCGCGCTCGTCGCGGGAGCGATTGCGCTTCTCCTGGCGGGTCTCGTGGCGCTGTCCGCGGAGGCCCGGGGATGGGGACGGGACGGGCGGGCGCCCTCGCCCGATCGGCTGGCGGCCCGGATGGCGGACCGGCTCGGCCTCTCGGCGGACCAGGAGGCCAAGGTGCGGGAGGTCCTCGCGGAGAGCGCCGCGAAGCGGCGCGAGATCCGGGAGGAGGGTCGCAAGAAGATGGAAGGGCTCCGGGCCGAGACCGAGACGCGCCTGTCCGAAGTGCTGACGCCGGAGCAGTTGACGGAACTCCGCAGGATCCGGGAGAGCCGCCGGGAACGGCGGCGGGATTGCGCCCCGTGGGGCGGCCCGGGCGGCGGGCGCCGCGGCGGTCCCCCGCCGGAACGCGACTGACGGGAGCGACGGCGACCCTGCCGGGGCCGGGAGACGGCCCGGCGGGTCGCGTCCGAAGCGCGGGGCCGTCGAGCGGCAACCCGCCCGCGCGGCAGGAATTTCCTGGAGCCGTGCGGCGTTCCGACGTTATCATGAACGTCGGGCCGGGAACCGAGGCCCGGGGGGAGGGGGACGCATGGCTCCGGTTGCTTACATCGACAGGATCCGCGACAACTACGCGCGGCTGGGATACAAGCCGTACAACTGGGTCGTCAACGCGGAGCCGCCGCCGTGGACGCCGCTGTCCAAGCCGCTGTCGCGGTGCCGCCTGGGCCTCGCGGCGTCGGGGGGCATCTACCGGGCCGGGCAGGTCGCGTACCATTACAGGGACGACACCTCCGTCCGCGCCATCCCGACGGACGTGGACACGGGGGAGCTGCGCGCGACCCACTTCGCGTACGATCTCTCCGACGCCCGCACCGATCCGAACGTCGTCTTCCCGATCGACCCGTTGCGCCGGCTGGTCCGCGAAGGGTTCCTCGGGGGGCTGGCCGGGCGGTTCCACGGCTTCATGGGCGGCATCTATTCCGCCCGCCGCGTGGCGGAAGAGCTGGCCCCGGATCTTCTGGCGCGGTTCCGGGAGGACGCGGTCGACGCGGTCCTGCTCGTCCCGGTCTGACCCGTCTGCCACCAGTCCGTGGGACTGGTCGCCAGGCACGTGGAGGCCGCCGGGATCCCGACGCTGTGCATGACCAGCGCGTTGGACATCACCCGGGCCGTGAACCCGCCCCGCGCCGCGTTCCTCGATTTCCCGCTGGGGCACACGGCGGGGGCGCCGAACGACCCGGAGCTGCAGCGGAGCATTCTGGTCGAGGCTCTCTCGTCGTTCGCCACGATGACCGCGCCGGGATCCGTAAAGATGCTTCCCCATCGCTGGCCCGGGGACGGGGGGTGGAAGGCGCGGGCCTTCGCCGGGGGGGACGAGCGCCGTCCGCGTCACGAGACCCCGCAATACCAGTGCGAGGAGGACCGGCGGCGGGCGGAAAGGGGCGTCGCCCCCGCCTGCCCGGCCTGCCGCTCCTGACGCGGCGGACCGGAAAGGTTCAGGAACGTCCCTGGACTTTTCGGGCAGGGGGTCCGGCTTCCGGTCCCCGGGCCGCGGCCAGAAACGTCCCGCCGACCGCGAGGAACCCGGCACCCAGGAAGGCGAAGCGCACCGCCGCGACCACGCCGTCCGGCGGGATGGTCTGCGCGGCGCCGCCGACGTAACCCGCAAGCACGGCCCCCGAAATTCCCACCCCGGCCGTGATCCCCACGAGGCGCGACGTCGCCAGGATCCCCGACGCGATCCCATGCCGTCCCTTCGGCGCGGCGCCAAGCAGCGTGCTGTTGTTCGGCGTCACGAAGATCGCCGAGCCCACCCCGTTGAGGAGCAGTCCCGCCAGCGACAGGGAAAGGGGGGTCGCCCGGCCCATCCCGGACAGGACGAACAGGCCCGCCGCAGAGACGGCCATCCCGATCGTCGCCGGAACCCGGGAGCCGACCCGGTCCGCCAGCGCGCCGCTCGCGGGAGACGTCACGACCATCGCGAGGGATTGAACGGTGAGGAGGAGGCCGGCCCGGGCGGGGGAGAGCCCGCGTCCCGCGATCAGGTAGAAGGGGACGAGAAACATCACGAACCCGACGCAGACGTAGTTGACGAGCGCGCTTGCGGCCGCCATCGTGAACAGGCGGTTCCGGAAGAGCGCCAGGTCGAGCATCGGGGACGGCGTCCTCCCCTCCCGCCGGTGGAACCGGACCGCGAGAACGGCGCAGGCGGCGAAGGCCGCGGCGGTCCCGGCGGACGTCCATCCCCAGTCGTGCCCCCGGTTGAGCCCGATGAGAAGGGCGAAGAACGCTCCCGTGAAGAGCCCGGTGCCGGCGAGGTCGAACCGCTCGCCGTCCGCCCGGGCCCGCCGGTCGTCCGGAAGATGCCGACGGCCCAGAAGATACGCGGCCGCGCCGACGGGAACGTTGATGAAGAAGACCGACCGCCAGCCGAGATGCTCCGTCAGCCATCCCCCGAGCGAAGGACCCAGCGTCAGGCCGAGGTACGTCATCGCGGCCTGGGCCCCCAGGGCGCGCCCGATCCGGGACGGGTGGACGCTGCGGACCAGGTTCGCGGGCGAGTTGGAGACGATGACGGCCGCCCCGATCCCCTGGACGACGCGCGCGCCGATCAGGGTTCCTTCCCCCGGCGCGACCCCGCACGCGACGGATGCCGGGACGAAGACCGCGAACCCGAGGAGGAAGACCCGCCGGTGGCCGCGCAGGTCGCCGAGCCGGCCGAAGGTGAGCAAGAGCCCGCCCATCGCCAGCAGGTAGACGGTCACCACCCACTGGATGGCTTCGACGGGCGCTCCGAAGGCGGCGCGGATCACGGGGAGGACGGTGTTCACGACGCTCGCGTCGAGCGCCGACATGAACGTCCCGAGCCCCACCGAGAGGAGGATCCCGATGTCCCCGGGCGACCAGCGGTCCGGCCCGGCCGGCAGCCGGGCCGCCGCCCGGTCGTCCTTCCCTGCCGGGCCGTCGATCGACATCCACCGAAGATACCAAAAAGCCCGGTGGCCCGCATGGCCATCTCCGGCCCGGGCCGCGCGAAGGAGGGGGTGCGCCCCCCGCATGGAATGGTATCATCTGTTCTCGGGCGGGAGCGAAGGCGCGGGAACCGGGGGCAGGTCCCGCACCCGAATGAAGTCGCCCGCTCTTTCGAAAAGGAGGGGAAGGCGCGTTGACCGGACGACGGAGAACCTTTCGCGGGTGGGCCGCCGCCGTCGTCGTGGCGCTGCTGGCGGCCGGGCCGGGAAGCGCGGCGGCGGCGACGATCCGGATCTCGGGGACGGGCGGCGCGGTCCAGACGTTCCGCATCCTCGCGCGGGCGTTTCAGAAGTCCCGTCCGGATGTGGCCGTGGCGGTGTTGCCCAACATCGGCAGCAGCGGCGGCATCCGGGCCGTCCTGGCCGGAAAACTGGACATCGGGTTGAGCGCCCGCCCCCTGAACGATGCCGAAAGCGGCCGCGGCATCGTGGCGAGGGCCTATGCGAGGACCCCCATGGTGTTCGCCGCCTACCGGAACGTGCGGACCGGCGGCCTGACGTCGACGGAGGTTGCCGAGATCTACTCGGGGAGCAGGAGCCGCTGGGAGGACGGGAAGCGGATCCGGCTTGTCCTGAGGCCTCCGAGCGACTCGGATATCCCGCTCCTGCAATCGATGTCGCCGGCGATGAGCGAGGCGGTCGCGGGGGCCTTGCGCCGGGAAGGAATGACGGTCGCCATGACCGACCAGGACGCGGCGGACGTCATCGAGCGGGTCCCGGGCGCGTTCGGGGCGGTGACGCTCGCGATCGTCCTGTCCGAGAGGCGCGCGATCCGGATCGTCGCGCTCGACGGCATCGTGCCGAGCCTGCGGACCATGGGGGACGGCTCCTATCCGCACGCCAAGACGTTCTACGTCGTCACGAAGAGAGGGGTGCCTCCCGCGGTCCGTGCCTTCCTCGACTTCGTGCGCTCTCCGGAGGGCGCGGCGATCCTGTCCGAAAACGGCCAGGCGCCGGTCCGGTAGGGGGAACCGGCGATGGTCGCCAGGCCGAGCGTGGTCAGGAGCGTCACCTGGATGGCCGGGACGATCGTGGTCCTCCTGGCGGTCGCCGTGCCGGCGATCTATTTCGCCCTCGGCTGGCAGGTGCAGAACACGGCCCTCCGCACGGAAGCCGAGATCTACGCCCACGAGGTGTCCGGCATCATCCACTCCAACCCGGAGATGTGGACGTTCGAGGTGATCCGGATCGAGGGGCTCCTCGCCACGCGGCCGGAGCCGCCGTCCCCCGAGTTCCGCCGGGTCCTCGACCGCGGGGGAAACGTCGTGGCGGAGCGGGCCGCGGATCTTCCCTGGCCGGCGATGATCCGCTCGCGGCGCCTGATGGACGCCGGGGCGAACGTGGGAACGCTGGAGGTCGGGCGGTCGCTGCGCCCGCTGGTCGCGCGCACCGCGTTCCTCGCGGCGATGAGCGCCGTCCTCGGCGCGGCCCTGTTCATCCTCCTGCGCGTGTATCCGATGTCGGCCCTCCGCAACGCGCTCGCGCTCCTGACGCAGGAGAAGGAGCGTGCCCAGGTCACCCTCCAGTCCATCGGCGACGGCGTCATCACCGCCGATTCCGAAGGCCGGGTGGTCCTCCTCAACCGCGTCGCCGAATTCCTGACCGGGTGGCCGCAGGCCGAAGCCGTCGGACGGCCCGTCGAACAGGTGTTCCGCAGGGAGGGCCCCGACCTCGTTGCGCGGGATGGCTCGAGATGCCTGATCGAGGTGTCCGGGGCCCCGATCCTCGACGGGGACGGACGGTCCTTCGGCGACGTGATCGTGTTCCGGGACGTGACCGAGAGGGCCCGGGTCGAGGCGGAGATGCTCAAGGCGCAGAAGCTCGAGTCGCTCGGGATCCTCGCCGGGGGAATCGCCCACGAGATCCGGAACCCGCTCTCCGCGGTCAACATCAGCGTCTCGAGCATCGAGAGCGTCTGCGAGGGCTCGGAGGGACTCGAGCCCGACGCGAAGCACAAGATCCGGCTCATCGCCGAGCAGATGAAGTCCGCGGCCGCGAAGATGGCGACGGTCGTGCAGCGCGTCATGGATTTCTCGAAACCGGCGCCCCCGCGGATGGAGAGCGTCAACCTGAACGGAGCGGTCGAAGAGGCGATCCGCCTGTCTTCGTCCACGCTGAGGACAAGGGGGATCGCGATCCTGCAGGAGCTGGCCGCGGACCTCCCGGCCTGCCGCGCCGACCTCCGGCTGATCGAGCAGGTGCTCGTCAACCTGATCACGAACGCCTACCAGGCCATGGAAAGGACGGAAGGACCGAAACGCCTGGAGGTCGCCTCCGCCGCCCGCGGCGGGCAGGTCGTCATCACCGTCGCCGACTCGGGACCGGGGGTTCCCGCCGCGATCCGCGAACGGATCTTCGACCCGTTCTTCACGACGCGGAAGGAAGGTTCCGGAATAGGACTCAGCTTCAGCCACCGGATCGTCGCCGAGCATGGCGGGACGCTCGGGGTCGGCACGAGCCGCTGGGGTGGCGCGGAGTTCCGCATCGAGATCCCCGGGGTGCAGGAAAGGTCCGCGACATGATCGACTACTCCGTCTTCGTGGTCGACGACGAGGAGACCATCCGGCGCTCCCTGGAGATCGCCCTGGAGGGGAAGTACCGGCTGGCGCTCTTCCCGGACGCGGAGAGCGCCATCGCGGCCGCCGGGACCGGTCCCCCGGACCTCGTCCTCCTCGACATCGGGCTCCCGGGGATGAGCGGCATCGAGGCGCTGCCCGAGTTCCGGCGCCTGGCGCCGGGGGTCCTGGTGATCGTCATCACGGCGTACGAGGACGTGAAAAGCGTCGTGTCCGCGATGAAGGGGGGCGCGTACGATTACGTGGTGAAGCCGCTCAACGTGGATACGCTCGACGTGAGCATTCGGAACGCCCTGGAATCGATCCGGCTGAAGAAGGAAGTCGAGAGCCTCCAGGAGCGGTACCTTCGGGACAACCTTCCGTGCTTCGTCGGCGAGAGCGACGCGATCCAGGACGTGATGGACTTCGTGGGGCTCATCGCCCGGAGTCCCGACACCCCGGTCCTGATCGTCGGGGAGACGGGAACCGGCAAGGAGATGATCGCGAGCGCGATCCACTACAGGAGCCCGAATTTCCGGGGGCCGCTGGTCACCGTGAACTGCGCGGCCATCCCGAGGGAGCTGATCGAGAGCGAGCTCTTCGGCTACGAGAAGGGCGCCTTCACCGGGGCGAGCGACGCGGGGAAGAGGGGGCTCGTGGAGCAGGCCGGCGGGGGAACGCTCCTTCTCGACGAGATCGGCGACTTGAGCCTGGAGGCCCAGGCCAAGCTGCTCCGGTTCCTCGAAGAGGGAGAATATTACCGGGTCGGGGGGACGCGGAAGCAGAAGGTCCGCACGCGGGTCGTGTCCGCGACGAACAAGAACCTGGAGTCGCTGATCGAGAAGGGCCTCTTCCGGGAGGACCTCTACTATCGCCTGGCCGTCGCCCGGGTGCAGGTCCCGTCCCTGTCCGCGCGCCGCGCGGACATCGTTCCGATCGCCATGCACTTTCTCCTGGAGTTCGGCCGCAGGCTCGACAAGCCGTTCCACGGCATTTCGCCGGATGCCCAGGAGGCCCTGAAGAACTACCGGTGGAAGGGGAACGTCCGGGAGCTGCGCAACGTCGTGGAACGGGGCGTCCTCGTCGGGCAGGGGCCGGTGCTTTCGCTCGACGATCTCGGGCTGGAGCCGCGAGGCCGCCCGGCGGATCCGCAGCCCTCCGCGGGCGACGGCTGCTGCCCCGCCCTCTCGCCGGACGGGGTCGACCTCCGCGAGGCCCACGACTCTCTCGACAGGCAACTTTTCCGGGACGCGCTGCGCCTGGCGGGCGGGAACGAGACCCGGGCCGCGCAGCTCCTCCGGATCAACTATCACACGTTCCGGTACCGGAGGAAAAAGCTGGGGCTTTGATCCCGCGCCGCACTGGAATTTTTTCCAGATCTCAAGGTCGATCTGGAGGAATTTCCATATTGCCGCCCGGCCGCGGCCTCCCCGGCCGGGGCCTCCGTCCGCAACCCCCCGAAATCCCGTGATCCGGTTTTTGATCCGTCACGGCACACCTCCTGCAAACCCTTCCCGATAATTTCGCGGCGGGTGCGGTCCGCTTCCGCCGCGAGTCGGCCGCCGCACCGCCGCGAGAGGCGCAAACCGCTCCGGACGTGGCGCCGGCAAATCTACGCCCCGCTGCCGTGACGTGTCATCCGTGATTGGAAAGGGGCAATAACGGGAGGCAGGCCATGGCGACTCACAGCTACACGGTGCTGCTGGAGCCGGAGAAGACCGGGGGGTATCGCGCGCATTGTCCCGCGCTGCCGGGGTGCCGGTCGTACGGCGACACGAAGCAGGAGGCGATCCGCAACATCAAGATCTCCATCTCGTATCGCCTCGAAGCCCTGGAGGCGAACGGGAAGCGGATTCCGAGGGACGCCGACATGGCGGGGTCGGCGGCGCGGCGCAGGGCCTAGGCGGCCGGCGGTAAGAGGCGCCCCGGGACCTGGCGCCGCGGACCGCAGCGACGCGGTTTCCGGGACGGGAGCGCGGTGATTCTGGGCGACCGACGCGGCATCGGCGAGGCGCGCGGCATGAACAGCGGTGCGACGGTTCTGAACGAGGCCAGGCGCGTCGTCGCCGTCCGGCTGACGTGCATCTCCTGCGGGAAGGTGGAAGAGGTCCATGTGTTCCGGGACAGGAAGCCCCCCGGGCGGATTCTCTGGGAATGCTTCGACTGCCAGAAGCGCGAGCCGCGCGCAGGGACATGCCCCGAGGCCGGATGACGTCATGGGAAACCTCTACCGGGAGCTGGGCGTCACGGACATCCTGCTGATCGAGGATGACCCGTGGACCATGGACGCGCTCTCGCTGTTCTTCCGGATCGAGGGATGCCGTGTCCGGGCTGCGTCGACCACCGAGGAAGCCATCGAGGCGCTGTCGGGGGGCCGGTTCGACCTGATCATCTGCGAGTATTGGCTGCCGGACATGGACGGGCTCTCGATCCTGAGGCTATACGGGAATCGCCAGCCGGGCGCCGTGAAGTTCCTGATCTCGGCGTACCTGACGCACCGGGCCGTCGAGGAAGCCGTGCGATCCGGCATCCACGAGGTGATCCGCAAGCCGTTTACCGTCAAGACGCTCGAGAATTCGCTGGCACGCCACCTCCGGCGCGCGCGCGTTCGGGACAAGGAGGCGGTCGGCACGTCGTGACGCGGGCGCGGCTTCGCGGACCGGCCGCGCCCTGACACCGTGACATCCCCGGGAATCCCGCCGGCGAGCGAGGGAGGCTCATGGCGATTGCCCAGAAGGATCTCCCGCCGGCGGGCAGGGCCTGGCGTCCGTCGTCGCGCGCCGCCGCGGAGATGGCGGACGCGACCGTCGTCGTCGTCGATGCCGACGGGACGGTGGCGTCGGTCAATCCCGACTTCGAGCGGACCGCGGGGTACAGCCGCTACGAGATCCTCGGGAAATCCATCGCCGAGCTCGAGGAGGGGGACCGGGATCCCCTGTTCTTCCGCCTGATCGAGGAGGCGGTCCGGCGCCGCGAGGCCGCCTCGGAAGTCTGTCATCGGCGCCGCAGGGAAGGCCCGGCGGGCCGCGAGACGGCGACGGTCCACCCGATGTGCGATGCGCTGGGCCGCGTCACCGGTTGCGTGGCGATCAAGCACCCCCCG
>JBLMWX010000043.1:0-4467 GCA_050257455.1 Gemmatimonadota bacterium
GAACTGGCCCCCTCCCTCGACCGCGATGTCGCGGAGCCGCCCGATCTCCTCCCCCACCGGGTCGAGGACCTGCTTCCCGATGACGTCGCCGACGAACACTTCCCCGATCAGGGTCATCCCCCGGGCTCCCCCGCGCGCGCGGCCGGCCCCCGGTCGCGCGAATCGACGGCTTCAGTTTACTTGGGCCATTTGAGGCAGGTCAAGGAAGCGGGGACCGGGGATGCTAGAGTGTAAGAGGCGCAGACCACGAGGAACCCGCAGGGAGAGCACCGATGACCGAGCCCGCGCGCAGCCACGATCCCGGGAGGGAGCCGGCGATCCGGCCCAACCCGTACCGGCTCCTTCCCGCCCTCCGGGGAGTCGTCCAGGCGGCGTACGTCGCCTTCTTCGTCATGGTCGGGATCGAGTTCCACGCCTTCTACGCGCAGATCGTCTCCGGCGGGCCGGTCACCGCGCGGCGTCCCGGCGCGGTGGAGGGCTTCCTCCCGATCAGCGCCCTGATCGGCCTCAAGCGGTTCGTGCTCACGGGGAGGTGGGACGAGATCCACCCGGCGGGGCTCACGATCCTCGTCGCCGCCATCGTCTCCTCCCTGCTCGCCCGGAAGGTCTTCTGCTCCTGGGTCTGCCCGGTGGGCGGGCTGTCGCGTTTCCTCGAGTGGGCGGGCAGGAAGACGCTCTGGAAGCGCCGGAAGAAGGCGACGGTCGTGCCCCGCGGCGCGGACATCGCCCTCACGTCGATCAAGTATCTCCTCCTCGCCTTCTTCATCCGCGTGATCGTCGTGGGCATGGACGGGGCGGCGATCGAGGCGTTCCGCCACAACGCGTACAACTACGCGGCCGACGCGAAGATGCTCCTCTTCTTCACCGACATCTCCGCGACGGCGGCGGCGACCCTCGCCGTCCTGGCCGTTCTCTCCTTCGCGATCAAGAACTTCTGGTGCCGGTACCTGTGCCCCTACGGGGCGCTGCTCGGGCTCGTGAGCTGGATGTCCCCGCAGCGCGTCGTCCGCGACGGGGAGACGTGCATCGACTGCAAGGCGTGCACCCGGGCGTGCCCGGCCGAGATCCGCGTCCACGCGAAGGCGTCCGTGTGGACCCCGGAATGCACCGGCTGCCTGTCGTGCGTGGCCGCCTGCCCCGTCGACCGTTGCCTGACCGTGGCCCGCAAGGGGAAGAGGTCCCTCTCGCCGTACATGATTCCCGCCGCGGGGCTCGCGACGATCCTGGCGTTCTGGGCGGTCGCCCGGCTCACCGGCCATTGGCACACGGCCCTTCCGCTGTCGACGCTCGCCGAGGCGTACCGCCAGGCGCACACCCTCGTCCACCCGTAGCGAATCATCAACGACTTTCGAAGGATTTTCGGCACCTCTTCCTTCGGACAACTTTCCTCTTGACAGCCCCGAATCATATATTTACCCTATCGACCAAGTAGAGATTTCTCGACGAACCCGCTTCCCGCGGGTTTTTTCGGGGCAGAAATCACTACAAAAAACATCGGTTTTATGGAGGCAGTATGAAGCGAGCGCTCGTTCTCCTGGCAACCTTCCTGGCCGCGGTCCCTCCCGCGCACGCGGAAACGGTCAGGCTGACGATCGACTCGTGCTGCGTCACGGAGGACGCCACGACGAAGGAGATCATCCCGGCGTTCCGCAAGTATTACCGGGAGAAGTTCGGCAAGGACGTGGACGTCGCGGCCTCCTTCGCGGGGTCGGGCACGCTCAAGAACCAGATCCTCGGCGGCGCGCCGGTCCAGGTGGCGATCCTGTCGTCGGAGCTTTACCTCGAGCAGCTCAAGGAGAAGGGGCTCGTCGCGTCGGACTGGCGGAAGAACCCGAGCCGCGGCTCCGTGGCCAGGTCGGTCATCGTCTTCGTCACGCGGAAGGACAACCCCAAGGCGCTGGCGACGTTCGAGGATCTCGCGAAGCCGGGGACGCAGGTGCTCCACTCCAGCCCGGACACCTCCGGCGGCGCCCAGTGGGCGATCTTCGCCATCTACGGGGCGGGGGCGAACCTTTCGAAGCCGGCGTCCGGCCCCGATGACTCCGGGATGCGGCTCCTCGCCGCGGTGGAGAAGAACGTCATCGCCCAGCCCGAGTCGGCCCGCCAGACGTTCGTCCAGTTCGACGCCGGATTCGGCGACGCCATCGTCACCTACGAGAACGAGGCGCTCCTCGAGAAGGCCAGGGGGCGCGACTACGCCATCGCGGTCCCGCGGAAGACGATCGAGACCGAGTGGAAGGTCGCCCGGATCGACCGGAACATCCGGCCGGAACAGGAGCACGCGGTCTCGGAGTTCATCAGGTTCCTCTACACGCCGGAGGCCCAGCGGGCATACGCGCGGTACGGCTTCCGGCCGGTGGACGCGAAGGTCGGCAGGGAGTTCGCGGCGAAGTACGCCCGGGTGGCCGAGCCGTTCACCGTGGACGACCTCGGCGGCTGGAAGGAGGCGCGCCGGAACATCATCGAGAACGCGTGGAAGAGAACGCAGGTGAAGTGAGGGGGCGCGATGGGGCGGTTCCGGAACATCGACGCGCTCGTGCGGTGGGGACTCTTCGCCTCCGCCGTCGGCCTCTTCCTCGTCCTGATCCTCCTTCCCCTCGCGTCGCTCGGCCGTTACTCGGTGCGGGAAGGGATCGGGGTGTTCCGGGACCGCCTCCAGTCCCCGGAGGCCCGCCACGCGCTCCGCCTGACCGCGGCCGTCGCGCTCGCGGCCACCACCGTGAACGCCGTCATCGGGACCGCGCTCGCGTTCGTCCTGACGCGGTTCCGTTTCCCGGGGCGCAAGGCGCTGAACGCGCTGGTGGACATCCCCCTGGCGATCCCGACGGTGGTCACGGGATTCGCCCTTCTCCTCCTGTACGGTCCGCTGGGACCCGCGGGCCGATTCCTCGGCGAGCGGGACATCCGGATCATGTTTTCGTTCCCCGGGCTGCTCCTGGGACACGTCTTCGTCACCTTCCCGTTCATGGTCCGGGCGGTGGCCGCGGTCCTGGAGGCCGTCCCGCGCTCCGGCGAGGACGCGGCCCGCACGCTGGGCGCGAGCGAAGGACAGGTCTTCTTCCTCGTCACCCTCCCCGCGATCCGGGAGGGCCTGGTCGCCGGGTCGTTCCTGACCTTCTCGCGCTCCCTCGGGGAGTTCGGCGCGTCGATCATGGTGTCGGGGAACCTCGTCGGCCGGACGCAGACGGCGCCGCTCTACATCTTCTCCCGGTTCAACACGGGCGACGTGGAGGGGGCCTCGGCCATCGCGATCCTTCTGGCCGCGGCGTCGTTCCTGATCCTGCTGCTGCTCCAGCTCGTCGGGCCGGGGGACGGGGGACGGAGGGGGACCGCGTGACGCCGCGCCTGGAGATCGCGGGCTTGAGGAAGGCGTTCGGGGCGAAGCCGGTCCTGTCTGGCGCCACCCTCGAGGTCCGCGCGGGAGAGATGCTGGCGATCCTGGGGCCGAGCGGATGCGGGAAGTCGACCCTCCTGCGCATCGTCGCGGGGCTCCTCGACAAGGACGGCGGCTCCGTCCGGATCGCGGGGACGGACGTCGACCGGGTGCCCGCCCGCGACCGGGGCGTCGGGTTCGTCTTCCAGGACTACGCGCTCTTCCCCCGGATGACGGTCCGGGAGAACGTCGCGTTCGGGCTGCGGGTGCGCGGAACGGGCGCCGGCGAGCGGAACGGGCGCGCGGTCGCGATGCTCGCTCTCGTCGGGCTGGCCGGCGAGGCGGACCGGCCGGTGGACCGGCTCTCCGGCGGGCAGCGCCAGCGGGTCGCCCTCGCGCGGGCGCTGGCCGTCTCCCCGCGGCTGCTCCTCCTGGACGAGCCGCTCTCGGCGCTCGACATCAAGGTGCGGGAGCGGCTCCGCCGCGAGATCGCGTCCGTGCAGAAGAAAGTCGGGATCACGACGCTCGTCGTGACCCACGACCAGCAGGAGGCGATGGAGCTCGGCGGCCGCGTCGCGGTCATGAACGACGGGCGGTTCGAGCAGGTCGCGACGCCCCGCGACGTCTACCAGGACCCCGCGACGGAGTTCGTGGCGCGCTTCGTCGGGGAGGCGAACGTCCTCCCGGGACAGATGTACAGGGGATTCGCCTACGCCGGCAGCCTCGCCATCAGGATGGTCGGCGGGCCGGCCCCGCCGGACGGCAGCCCCGTCAAGGTCATACTCCGCCCGGAGGACGTCGCGGTCCGCCCGGCGGGGATCGAGGAGGCGGGACAGGCGAGGGCGGTCGTCGCGTCCGCGTCCTTCCTGGGCAGCCACCTGCGGCTGGAGCTGGCGACGGAGGAGGGGTACGGCCTCAAGGCACTCCTGCTGCGCAGCCACCCGATGGCCGGCCGCATATTCCGGGGCGACGCCGTGCGGGTGGAGGCGTTGCGCGGAAGCGTCCTTCCCGACCCGGCCGGCGGCCGGGAACCGGAGTACTTCCTGTGAGGCGGCGGACGTGAGACCCGGCCCGTACCTTCCGCTGTTCCACGA
>JBLMWX010000044.1:0-3186 GCA_050257455.1 Gemmatimonadota bacterium
CACCGCATCACGTCGCTCGCGGACCTGTCGGGCCTCCGGTACTTCCCGCGCGAGGAGGCGTCGATCCTCGCCCGCATCACCGACGCCTACCACATGTCGATCACCCCGTACTACCTCTCGCTCATCCGCCTCGACGACCCCGACGATCCGATCGCCCGCCAGGCGATCCCGTCCCAGGAAGAGTATTTCGGGATGGAGGTGGGCGAGGACGACCCGCTCGAGGAAGAGAAGGACATGCCGGTCCCCGGCCTCACGCACCGGTACCCGGACCGGTGCCTCATGGTCGTCACGAACTTCTGCTCGATGTACTGCCGCCACTGCACGCGGAAGCGGATCTGGCCGCTCGGCGAGGCCGCCAAGACCGAGTTCGAGCTCACCAAGATGGTCAACTACGTCAGGCGGCACGACGAGATCCGGGATGTCATCGTCTCCGGCGGCGACCCGTTGACGCTGCCCACGGAGCGCATCGAGTTCATCCTCAAGTCGCTCCGGAAGATCCCCCACGTCGAGATCATCAGGATCGGGACCCGCGTCCCGGCGGTCCTCCCGATGCGGATCGACGACGCGCTGTGCGCGGTCCTCGAAAAGTACGGACCCGTCTGGATCAACACCCAGTTCAACCACCCCCGGGAGCTGACGGCCGAGGCGCGCCGGGCGTGCGACCGGCTCCTGCGGGCGGGAGTCCCCGTCAACAACCAGTCCGTGCTCCTCAAGGGGGTCAACGATCACCCCGAGATCATCCGGAAGCTGAACACGGAGCTCCTCAAGGCGAAGGTCCGCCCCTACTACCTCTTCCAGTGCGACATGGTGCGCGGGATCGAGCATTTCCGCACCCGCCTGTCCCGGGGGGTCGAGATCATGGAGGCGCTGCGCGGCCACACCTCGGGGCTCGCCATCCCCTCCTTCGTCGTCGACGTGCCCGGCGGCGGCGGGAAGATCCCCCTCATGCCGAACTACATCCTCTCCATGGGAGAGCAGCGGACGGTCCTGCGCAACTACGAGGGGATCATGGTGAGCTACGAGGAGCCGCGGGACGACGGCCGCCCGTCCGCGCAGCCGGAGACCGAGGGACCGGCCCCCCGGCTCGACGTCTACCGGCTCATGACGGGCGATCTCAAGGCGCTGATCCCGGCGGGGAACGAACGGATGGCCAGGAGAAAGAGACGGTGCGAGTCGGCCTCGCCTACAACGTAAAGCCCGCCTGCCTCCCCGACCACCTGCCCCCGGACGCCTTCGAGGAGTACGACTCCGAGGCGACCGTGGGCCACATCTGCGACGCGCTCGCCGCCCGCGGCCACGAGGTCGTCCGCCTCGGCGCGGGCCCGGAGATCGTCGACCGCCTCCGGGAGCGCCGCCCCGACGTCGTCTTCAACATCGCGGAGGGCGAGGGGGGGCGGTGCCGCGAAGCGCACATCCCCGCCCTGCTCGAGCTGCTCGGCATCCCGTACGTGGGATCGGATCCGCTGACCCTGTCCGTCACCCTCGACAAGCCCGTCGCGAAGCGGCTCGTGGCGTCGCACGGTTTCCCCACGCCCCGGTTCCGCACCTTCCGCTCG
Source organism: Gemmatimonadota bacterium (assembly GCA_050257455.1). GTDB lineage: Bacteria > Desulfobacterota > Deferrimicrobia > Deferrimicrobiales > Deferrimicrobiaceae > JBLMWX01. Next base: position 1,557 of record JBLMWX010000044.1, read on the forward strand.
GCCGCCGACGCGGCGGACATCGACCTCGGCTTCCCGGTCATCGTCAAGCCGGCCTTCGAGGGGTCGAGCAAGGGGGTGCGCCTCGCGTCGCGGGCCGGAACCGCCGCCGAGGCCCGGAAGATGATCGCATTCGTCACGGAGACGTACCGCCAGGAGGCGCTCGTCGAGGAGTTCGTGCCGGGCGCCGAAGTGACGGTGGGCCTCGTCGGGAACGCGACCCCCCGGGTGGTCGGCATCATGGAGATCGTTCCCCTGAAGATGAAGCGGGAGGATTTCGTCTACTCCCTGGAGGTCAAGCGGGACTGGGAGAAGCAGGTCGCCTACCGCTGCCCGCCGCTCCTTCCGGCGGAGACGCTCGCGGAAATCGAGCGGTGCGCCAGGGGGATCTTCGCGGCGCTCGGCTGCCGGGACTTCTCGCGCATCGACTTCCGCCTCGACGAGGCAGGGGTCCCCCAGTTCCTCGAATGCAACCCCCTGCCCGGGCTCTCGCCGGGGTACGGGGACCTTCCCATCATGGCGGAGCGGATGGGGATACCGTACCTCGACCTCGTCGCGTCGATCCTGTCCCACGCGCTCGACCGGCTGGGGGTCGCGGCCGCCCGATGACGGCGGAGCCCGGCAGAAGGCGGGTCGCCGTCCTCTACACGTCGGTCGCGGACTCCCTCGAGGGCGTCGAGGGGACGATGCGCACCGAGATGGACCTCGCGGTGAGCGCCCGGGAGGTCGCCGAGGCGCTCGCTGCCTGCGGCGAGGAGGCCCACTGCGTCACGTTCGGGCGGGACCCGGTCGCCCTGGGCCGGACGCTGCGCGATTTCGGGGCGGAGGCGGTCTTCAACCTGTCCGAGTGCCCGATGAACTCGGCGCAGAAGGAGCCGCACGGCGCCGCGCTCCTCGAGCTCCTCAAGATCCCCTACACGGGGAACGGGCCGCTTCCCCTGTCCGTGTGCAACAACAAGGCGCTCACCAAGCTGATCCTCTCCTCCTCGGGCATCGCGACGCCCGCCTTCCGGCTCTACGCCGACATCCCGCGGGGGCGCTCCGGCCTTCGCTTTCCCGTCATCGTGAAGCCGGCCAAGGAGGACGGGTCCGCGGGAATCACCGAGGACAGCGTGGTCGAGAACGAGACGGGATTGCGGAAACGGGTCGCCCACGTGGTCGAGCGGTACGGCCAGGAGGCGATCGCGGAGGAGTACATCGGCGGGCGCGAGTTCAACGTGGGCATCCTGGGCAACGGGACCGCGGCGGACCCGTACCGGAGCCTCCCGCCGGCCGAGCTCGTCTACCGGAACCCGAAGTGGCGAGTCTGCTCCTTCGAGTCGAAGTGGGACGCGAACCATCCCGCCTACAACGAGATCGCCCCCGAGTGCCCGGCCCGGATTCCCGAGCCGCTGCGGAAGCGGCTCGCCGCCCTGACGCTCAAGTGCGCGAAGGAGTTCGAGATCTGCGGATACGCGCGCGTCGACTTCCGGATGACGCGCACCGGAAAGCTCTGCGTCCTCGAGGTGAACCCCAACCCGGACATCTCCTCGAATGCCGGCCTCTCCCGGGCGAGCCGGGCCGCCGGCTTCACCCACAACACCCTGGTCCACGAGATCCTGCGCCTCGGTCTGGCGCTGGGGGCACGTTGAGC
>JBLMWX010000045.1:0-4056 GCA_050257455.1 Gemmatimonadota bacterium
GCGCGCTGGGATCGGCCCTTTTCGCCGGCACCGTCTACGTTCTTTGGGGGCCGTACCATGTTCCGCGGTCGATCTATCTCCTGGACTTCGGGAATACGCTGCTCATGGTGCTCGGCGCGCGCTGCATGATCCGCATGGCGAGGGAAGGTTTCGGGAACCCGCGCCGCGGCGGCGAGCGGCGGGTCCTGAACGTTGGGGCGGGGTCCGCGGGCCAGATCATCGCCCGCGAGATCCGCGAGAACGCTGCCCTGGGAATGGTCGGCATCGGTTTCGTCGACGACGACAAGCGGAAGATCGGCACCCGGATCGAGGGGCTCCGGGTGCTCGGCGGACACGACGGGATCGAAGCGATCTGCCGCGGGCACGCGGTGGACGAGGTCATCGTTGCCATTCCCTCCGCCCCCCCTTCGGTCTTGCTCCACATAGTGGGGCGTTGCCGGGAGGTGTCCGCCCGGTTCCGGATTCTCCCTGGCGTGGGCGACCTGATCGGCGGCCGGGTGAGCGTGAAGGCGCTGCGGAACGTGGACCTGGCCGACCTTCTCGGGCGCGACCCGGTGGCGCTCGACGTGGAGCTCCTCCGCCGCGAGATCACCGGATGCACCGTCATGGTGACCGGCGCGGCCGGCTCCATCGGGTCGGAGCTGTGTCGCCAGGTGGCGGCGCTGTCGCCCGCGAAGCTCGTGATGTTCGAGATCGCCGAGAGCCCGCTCTTCTCGCTGGAGAACGACCTGCGGGAGCGGTTTCCGGCCGTGCCGATCGAGGCCGTGATCGGCGACGTCCGCGATCGGCGACGGGTCGAGGAGGCCATCGCGGCCCACGCCCCGTCCGTCATCTACCACGCGGCGGCGTACAAGCACGTGCCCGTGATGGAGGTGCACCCCGTCGAGGCGGTCAAAACCAACGTCCTCGGGACGCGCATCGTTGCCGAGGCCGCGGGGGCTTACGACGTCCATAAGTTCGTCCTCGTCTCCACCGACAAGGCGGTGCGCCCCACCAACGTGATGGGGGCGACCAAGCGGATCGCGGAGCTCATCGTGCAGGACATGAACGGAGGGGAGCGGACCACCGCTTTCGTCGCGGTCCGGTTCGGGAACGTCCTGGACAGCGTCGGGAGCGTCGTTCCGATTTTCCGGAAGCAGCTGGAGACGACCGGCCGGCTCACGGTGACGCATCCGGAGGCGTCACGCTACTTCATGCTGATCCCGGAAGCCGCGGGGCTCATCCTCCAGGCCGGCGCGATGGGAAGGGGTGGCGAGGTTTTCGTTCTCGACATGGGGGAGCCGGTGAAGATCGTGGATCTCGCCCGGAACCTGATCCGCTTGTCGGGAAAGGAGATCGGCGTGGACGCCGAGATCGTGTTCACGGGCCTGCGTCCCGGCGAAAAGCTCCGCGAGGAGCTCGTCGTCGAGGGCGAGGACGTGGTGCGCACCTTGCATCCCAAGGTGATGAAGCTGATCGGCGAAGCGAAGCTGCCGGGGGATTGGGTTGCCTGCCTCGACCGGCTTATCGATTCGGCCTGCCTCGGCAACCGGGCCGGCGTCATCCAGGAGCTGGACACGCTCGTCAAGGGATACAGCCCCGACTACGACTTCCACGGCATTCCCGACCGCGTCGTTCCCCTCTCCAGGTCCATCCACTGAAACGTCCAGGGACGTCCCTGAACTTCAGCGTCCCCAGAACGTCTCCACGAGCCCGAATTTCCAGGCGCCGTTCTCGAGGAACATCTCGAGCGCCGCGGGCCGGTCGGACGTCTTGTAGGTGATGAGGATCAACACCCGGCCCGGGCCGGTATCGGCGGCCTCCCACCGGCTGTCCGCGAGCGCCGTGTCCGGGTCGAAGTGCGCGAGGAAGGCGTCCCAGTAGCTCCTGGCGACGGGCCCGCCGTCGCGGAAATCGGCGAGCAGCTCCTCGCGGCCCGGCCTGGCTTTTCCCTCCTTCGCGAGCGCCTCGAGCGTCTCGTCCGCCACCCTCTCCCGCGATTTCGACGTCAGCCGCTCCCAGATGCCGCGGTAGTCCCGCGCCTTCATCGCGCGGAACGTCGCTTCGGCGGCGGAGACGGCGCGGTTGATCGCCGCCGTGTCCGGGGGCCGCACGGCGCGCGTGCAGGAATTCGCGGGAAGCAGGAGCAGCAGGAGCGCGAGGAGGGCGAGGGAGACGGGGCGATCGGACAACCGGTTCCGCCCCGTGCAGGTCAATGGTTGGAGCTGGTCCCGCCGCCGCCGCCCCCGACGGCGATCGCGATGCCGGCGATTCCCGCGGCGACGAGGGCCCACTTGGCGACCGTCCCGGCCCGGATCCCCCCGTCCGTCTTCTTGCCGGCCGCTTCGCCGGCCTTCGCGGCCGCCGGGCTTGCGGGCGCGGCGGCCGCCGGCGGGGGCGTCTTCGACGCGGGGGCCGGGGCCTTGGGTGCGGGCGCGGGCGTTTTCGGCGGCGCCCCCGGCTCGGGTGCGGGCTGCATCGGCTTGGCCGGCGGCCGGGGCCACGTCGGCCATTCGGCCGCCGAGGCCGCCCCGATCCATCCCTGGGCGCAGAGGAAAGCGGCGCAGGTCATGGCCGCGAGGAGAGTCTTTCCAATCGGGCGAACCATGGCGATCGCTGCTCCCGATTGAGGGATTAATCCCGAAGGTATAATGCCCTCCAGTCCCTGTCAAGGTGCAGCGGCGTGTTCCGCCCGATGAGGTCGAAGAGCGGCCGCTCGCGGTCGATGTCCTGCCCGGCATCCCGTGTCCAGGCGCTCAACCGGTAGCGGTAGACCGTCTTCGAGTCCCGGCCGATGAACATCCGCAGGGGGATCGTCAGGAGGATCCCCTTGTCGCGGTATCCCCGGTTGAACGGGTCGCTGAAGACCGACGTGTCCGTGGCCGTGTACCAGGCGGAGAGGACGAAGCCGTTGACGAACTTCGACAGCATCAGGCTCGCGCCCCGGTCCCCGGCCAGGAACCGGCCGGCCTTGACGTCCGCCTGGACGTTCCACTCCACGATGTTGAGCCGGGCGGCGAGGAACATCGTGTGGTACTCCGCATGGAGGAGCCGGAACGGGGAATCCGGCGCGCGCTTCCTCACGTAGCTCCCCGCGGCGCCCAGGAAGATCCTGCCGTCCCACAGCGGAACGGCCGCCTCCGCGTCGAGCCCCGCGTACATCGTCTCCAGGTATCCCGCGGACAGCTTGCCGAGCACGCTCCGTTCGCCCTTCCCGACCTGCTCGAAGAAGAGCCGGGAAAGCGCCGCCCCTTCCTTCTTGTAGAGGGCGATGTCGCTGCGCACCGGGATGGACAGCGGGGCGTTGAGCGTGGAGACGTTGTTGAGCGGGTACGCCTCGACGCCGGCGACGATCCGTGCGCCCCGCCACGTGAACGCCTCGAGCGACCCCGTGGCGCCCGCGCGGTAGGAGAAGAAGCGCGCGGGGTCGTTGAGGAACGTGTCGACGGACGGCTTGACCCCGTAGGCGAACCGTTTCCGGCGCACGGTGTCCGCAACGGCGGGCCCGGTCCCGTCCGTCCGGAACGCGCCGACCTCGAAGAGGCGGGAGAGAGAGGTCGTCCCGGCGGCGAGATCGGCGATCGCCGCCGCCGTGGTGACGAACTCGGCCAGCGGGATGCCGTTGTCCTTGAGGACGACGCGCACGTACTCCGCGCGCCCCGTCCCGGTCCGGGCCAGGACCGACACGACCTCCTCGACCGCCCGGGGCGCGAAGAAGTACCGGTCGTTCTGCGCCTCCACCCGGAGGGTGAAGTCGTCGCTCGCGACGCCGATGTCGCTGAACCCCGACGCGGCGAGGCCCGCGGCGATCCGGTCCTCGAGGGGGCGGGCCCGGTCCGCGGGCGCCTCCCGCCAGGGGGCGTCGTAGATGGGGACGAACGGTTTCCCGGCGTCGAAGGTGGTCGAGATCCCGACCCCGACCTCGTGGCCCCGCTGGTAGCTGACGCCGATCTCCGCCCACCGGACCGGTCTCCACCGGAGTCCCACGTTGAACTTCGACGGGACCGGCTCGCGGAAATATTTCGCCTGCGCCGGGTCGCGGTCCTGGAGGTCGTAGCGGACCGGGCTGTACTCGGC
>JBLMWX010000046.1:0-15045 GCA_050257455.1 Gemmatimonadota bacterium
ACGGCCATCCAGAGGAGCATCGCGCCGCCGGCCAGGGAAATGACCGCCGTCGCGGCCTCCCCCTTCAGCCATTCGGCGAGGCCGAGGAGGATGAGGGCGACGAGGCCGGCTTCGAGGATCCCGTGCCCCACGATGAGGAGCGGCGCCGCGAGGAACCCGCGCCGGGCCGAATCGCGCACGGCGACCGCCAGGAGCGGCCCCGGCATCAGGGCCCCGGAGAGCCCGATGATGAACGACGACAGGAAAATGGCGGCCGGAGTGGCGAAATTCATATTAGAATTTATAGCACAGAATGCGTTTCCGGTTCAGGCCGGCGGGGGACCCCGCTTCAACCCCGCGGGGACACTCCTTCGAGAGGGAAGGCGAATCGTGAAAGGGCCGGCGGCGACCGTCGACGTCATCATCGAGGTCGGTGACCGGATCGTGCTGATCCGGCGGAAGAATCCTCCTCCGGGTTGGGCGATCCCGGGAGGATTCGTGGATGACGGAGAGACGGCGGAGAACGCGGCCGTCCGCGAGGCCGCCGAGGAGACCGGGCTCGCCGTGACCCTGACCGCCCTGCTCGGGGTCTACTCGGATCCGGCCCGGGATCCGCGCCGCCACACGATCTCGACCGTCTACGTGGGCCGCGCGGAGGGGACGCCGTCGGGACGCGACGACGCCGCCGAGGCCCGGCTCTGCGCCGAGGGGGACCTGCCGTCGCCCCTCGCCTTCGACCACGCCCGCATCCTCGCCGATTATTTCCTGTACAAGAAGACAGGCCGCCGGCCGCTGTGAGCTGCGATGGATCGCTTCGCGACCGGGCGTTACCGGGATTCCCTCCCGGATCCGGGCGGTCGCGGCGAAGCAGCCGCAGTTGGCGGGGTCCGAGCCGAGCTTTCCGGGAGGTGTTGAGCGCAGGTTGCGTGGTACCCCTGGCGAGCGACGAGGCGAGGGGCCCCGCCGACGGAGGATGCGGAGCCGGGAACCGCCCGAACCGGGCGATTCCCGGCCGCGAGTGCGCGTCCGACGTGACTATTTCAGCGCCTTGATGGCCTGCTCGATCCGGTCGAGTCCCTTCTCGATGTTCTTCATGGACGTCGCGTACGACAGCCGCTGGCAGGAGTCGGACCCGAACGCGACGCCGGGGACCACCGCCACCTTGTGCTCGTCCAGAAGGTAGGCCGCCAGGTCGGACGACCCGTTGACGACCTTGCCGCCCGGTGTCTTCTTCCCGTACACCTTGGAGAAGTTCGGGAAGACGTAGAACGCTCCCTGGGGCAGCAGGCACGAGACGCCCGGAATCGCGTTCAGGCGGTCGACGATGTACCGGCGCCGCCTGTCGAACTCCGCGACCCATCCCTTCATGAAGTCCTGCGGCCCGTTCAGCGCCTCGATGGCCGCCTTGTCGCAGAACGAGACCGGGTTCGACGTGCTCTGGCTCTGGATGTTGTTCATCGCCGCCACGAGGTCCTTGTCGGCCGCGATGTAGCCGATCCGCCACCCCGTCATGGAGAACGCCTTGGAGAGGCCGTTGACGACGATCGTCCGCTTCTTGATCTCGCCGCCGAAGGAGGCGATGCTCGCGAACTGGAAGCCGTCGTAGACGAGCTTCTCGTAGATCTCGTCGGACAGGACGGTCACGTCCCGGTTGACGATCACGTCCGCCAGGCCTTTCAGCTCCTCCTTCGTGTACGCCGCCCCCGTCGGGTTCGAGGGGCTGTTCAGGACCACCATCTTGGTCCGGGGCGTGATCGCCTTGTCGAGCTGCGCGGGCGTCATCTTGAAGCCGTGCTCCTGCCTGGTGTCGAGGATGACGGGGGAGCCGCCGGCGAGGAGCACGATGTCCGGGTAGGATACCCAGAAGGGCGCGGGAACGATGACCTCGTCGCCCTCCTCGATGAACGCCTGCGCCACGTTGTAGATCGAGTGCTTGGCGCCCAGCGAGACGATGACGTTCTCACGCTTGTATTCGAGCCCGTTGTCCCGCGACAGCTTCGCGATGATCGCGTCCTTGAGCTCCGGGGTGCCGGGGACCGGGGTGTACTTCGTGTACCCGTCGTCGAGAGCCTTCTTGGCGGCCGCCTTGATGTGGTCCGGCGTGTCGAAGTCCGGCTCTCCCGCGCCGAACCCGACGACGTCGATTCCCTGCGCCTTCATCGCCTTCGCCTTGCTCGTGATCGCCAGCGTCGGAGACGGCTGAATGTTGGCCACCCTGCGTGCAAGCTTCATCTGTTTCCGCTCCTTTCCCGCGCCGCGGGCCGTTGATGTTTACTTCTTCCGTCCGATCTTCCGAAGGACCCGGTCCCGCACGAGCGGGGGCACGAGGTCGTCGATCTTTCCGCCGAAGCCGGCGATCTCCTTGACGATGTTCGAGCTGATGTAGGAGTAGCGCTCGCCCGTCATCATGAAGACCGTGTCGACCTCGGCCGCGAGCTTCTTGTTCATGTGCGCCATCTGGAACTCGTACTCGAAGTCCGAGATCGCGCGCAGCCCCCGGATGACGACGTGCGCCCCGATCTCCCGGGCGTGCTCGACGAGGAGGCCTCTGAAGGAATCGACCTCGACGTTGGCGTGCGCCCTCGTGAGCTTCCGCAGCATCTCCAGCCGCTCGGCGGTCGTGAACATCTCGCTCTTGCGGATGTTCCGCGCCACGGCGACGATGACGCGCGAGAAGACCCGCGTCGACCGCTCGATGATGTCGAGGTGCCCGTAGGTCGGCGGATCGAACGAGCCGGGGTATACCGCGATGGTCCTCATCGGATCTCCTCGTCGGGATCGGCCGCCGTCGCGCCGGCCGGAACGTCGAACACGCGGATCCGGGTGTCCCCGTACCGCCGGTCCGCGGCCGCCGCCCAGACGGCCGGGAACGGATCGTCCGGCGACCGAACCGCGTCTTCCGCCACGACGACCGCGCCGGGTGCGAACAGCCCCGCCCGCAGGAGCGCCTCCGCCGCGGCGGCGCCCAACCCCCGTCCGTAGGGGGGATCGAGGAACACGAGGTCGAAACGCCTCCGCCGCACCCTCAGCGCGCGCGTCGCCCGGCGGTAATCCAGGAGGAGCGCCTCCGCGCCCTCGGCGCCGAGCGATTCCACGTTGTACCTCAGGACCTCGAACACGCGCGGGTCGGCCTCGACGAGGACCGCGGAGGCCGCCCCCCGCGACAGGGCCTCGAGGGCCATCGCCCCCGTCCCGGCGAAGAGGTCGAGGACCCTTTTCCCGGCGACGCGGCCGCCGAGGATGTCGAAGACCGCTTCCCGCACGCGGTCGAGGGTCGGGCGGACCGACGGGCCCTTCGGGGCCCGCAGGGTCCGGCCCCGCCATTTCCCCGCGACGATCCGCACCCGCCGCCGGGCGCTCCCCTAACCTTGGCGCGCGAGGGCGTCGGCCACGATCTTCGCCGTTCCCTCGGCGCGGAAGGCCTTGAACAGCCGGACCGCCTCCCGGTACGCGCCCTCCGCGATCGCGCGGGCATTCGCCTCCGGGATGCCGTCGATCTCGGCCTTGAACTGCTTCGTGGCGAACTTGATGTCCTTGCCCGCCTCCTTCGCCCACGCCCGCATCGTCTCCATCAGCCCGGCGGGCAGTCCCGCGTGCGCCACGTTCTGCCACTGGGTTCCCACGTTCCCCTTGCGGATCCCGTAATCCGCGAACTTCCCGACGAGGTGGAGCGGGGTCCCGGTGATCCCGTGCTGGGCGATGGAGACGCCGTAGCGTTCGTTCACGGCCCTGTAGATCTCGCCCGTCCGCTCGAGGTCGATGAAGATCTTCTCTCCCGCCAGGTAGTTCCCGTGCTTCGAGCCGTTGTTGATGGCCAGCAGGTCGGCCTTGACCCCCGCCTTCGCCAGCAGTTCCATGAGCTCCATCGCTTCCGCGACGGTGGACAGGGTCGATTCGCTCCCGGCCGACTTGATCTCTCCCACCTCGACCTCGAGCCCGAGTCCCCGTTCCGCGATCGGCCGGGACAGGTCGGCCGTGATCCGGGCGTTCTCGGGCACCGGGTTGAAGGACGCGTCGATGGCGAAGCTCGTGTACCCCGCGGCGATCTCCGCCGCGATGAGGGCGCGCGCGCCCTCGATCTCCTTCTCCGACGTGTTCTTGACCGTGATGTGATCGCCGTGGATGACGAACGGCAGATCGAACGCGGCGCTCTTCGCGTACGAAAGGATCGTGGAGACGAAGATGTCCGGGGTCATCCCGGTGTAGCCCCCGGACAGATCCCCCTCCGACTTCGCGAGCTCGAACGCGACGACGGCATCGAGCTCGGCGGCGGCCTTCATGATCCCCGGGATCACCGAGGGGATCCGGATGTTGCACGCCATCACGATGACCTTGTGCCGCGCGAGGGCCCCGAAGACGTCGCGGCCGTTCAGGGGGCACGCCGGGTTTCCCGCGGGGATCTTCCGCGCGGCGTTCACGGGAACGAATTTCTTCACGGCTGTCCGGTCCACGGATCCTCCTCCGGGGCGGTTTGCCCTCCCATTATTGGAATTTCGCGTCCCCGCGTCAAGGAATCTCGGGCCGCGGTCGTGTTACACTATCGGCGGTCGATCCCCCGGGGGAACCGGAGACAATGCGCGCGATCGCCACGGCCTTCCTCACTGTCTTCGCCGCCGCCGCCCTCCCGGTCCGGCCCGCGCCCGCGGCCCCCCCGGCCCGAGAGATCACCGTCCGCGAATGCGTCGCGGCGGCGCTCCTGAACAACGTCGAGATCGCGGTCTCGCGGGACGAGAAAGGGATCGGGGACCTGGGCGTTCCGATCGAGGAGGCCGCGTTCCTCCCGAAATTCACGGGCGAGCTGAGCTACAGCCGGACCCTCATGGCCAGCAGCTCCGCGATCACGGGGACCCTGGCCGTGGGCCAGACGCTCTACAAGGCCGACCTGGGCGCCGAGGCCCTCCTGCGGACCGGCGCGCGGCTTTCGCTTTCCTTCGAGAACCAGCGCCAGGAGACGGATTCCTTCATCGCGCTCCGGTCGCCCGAGTACACGACGGCGCTCACGCTATCCGCGCAGCAGCCGCTCCTCCGGAACCGCGGCACGCGCGTGACGCTGGCGCCGATCGGGATCGCGCGCGCCGGGGCGGCCGAGAAGACCGCGGAGTGGAAGGCGAAGGTCATGGACGTCGTCGCGGCCGCCCGGATCGCCTTCTTCGCGCTGGTCGCCGCCGATCGCGAGGTCGAGGTCCGGCGCGGCGCCGTGACGCTCGCCGAGCGCCTCCTGCAGCAGGTCGACGCCCGGATCGACGCCGGGACGGCGGCCCCGATCGACAGGCTCCCCGCGGTCGCGACCGCCGCGGCGCGGACGGAAGAGCTGCTCCGGGCCCAGGCCGCCGCGCAGGGCGCCCAGGACGACCTCAAGCGGATCCTCGGAGCCCGGAGCGAGCGGGAGTGGGAGGAGCGGCTCCTGGCCGTGCCCGGCGCCGGCGACATCGCGCCGCCCGGGGAGGACGAAACGGTCACCGCGGCCATGAAACGGCGCCCGGAGGTCCGCGCGCAGGCGGCCCGGGAGACGCAGGCCGATCTCCGCGAACTGCTGGCGCGGAGCCGCGTACGGCCGTCCCTCGACCTTTCGGTCTCCGGGGGGTTTTCCGGCCTGGCCGGGACTCCCCGGGAGAGCCCCTTCGTCCCCGCCGGCACGACGATCGCCTTCGAGGGGAACTATCGCGACAGTCTCCGGGAGATGGTGTCCGGGCGCTACTACAACTGGTTCCTGGGCTTGAAGACCGAGATCCCCTGGCGTCTCGAACGGGAGAGGGCCGAGTGGGCGCGCGCGCGGACGAACGTCGACATCCAGCGCCTGGCGGCCGAGGGGGTCGCCACGTCCGTCCGCACCGAGGTCCACAAGGCGCGGCGCGATCTCGAATCGGCGCTGGCGCGGATCGACGCCGCCCGCCTGTCGGCCGAGGCGGCGAAGAGGAAGCTCGACGCCGAAGAGGCCAAGCTCTCCGTCGGCCGGTCCACGGTCCCGCAGGTGCTGCAGTTCCAGCAGGACTATTCCGAGGCGCTCCTTTCGGAAGTCCGGGCGCGGGGCGACGCGCAGGCGGCGCAGACGCGCCTGCGGCGGGCCGTCGGATCCATCCTCGACGAGGAAGGGATCGTCCTCAGATGAAGCGGAGCCGGAAGGCCCTGATCGCGGGGGCGATCGCCCTGGCGGCCGGCGCGGCGGTCGCCTATTTCCGCTCGTCCGCGGTCATCCCGGTCGACGTGTTCGAGGCCAGAAAGGGCCCCATCGAGGAGATCGTCACCGCCGTCTCGGCGGGCACGGTCAAGTCGCGTCACGAGTCGGTCCTCTCGGCCGAGACGTCCGGACGCGTGGCGGAGGTGCGGGCCCGGGAGGGCGACGCCGTCCGGAAGGGAGCCGTCCTCGCGGTCCTCTCGGACGCCGAGCTTGCCCGGCAGGCCGACGCCGCGGCGGCCGAGGTCGCCCAGGCCAGGGACCTCCTCGCGCAGGCGATGGCGCGCCGGGTGGAGGCCGAAGAGCGGTATGCCGCGGACTCCGCCCGCGCGGCGGCCAACCTGCGCAAGTCCGGGGACGACCGCGCGCGCGCCGAAGAACTGTTCCGCCGCGGATTCCTCTCGAAGGCCGAGATGGACCAGGCGGACACCGCGCTCGCCAACGCCGAGGCGGACGCGCGCATCGCCGCCCTGGGCGAGGTGAACGTCAAGGCGATCGACCGCGAGGTCGACTCCCTCAAGGCGCGGGTCGACGGGGCGCGCGCGTCCGCCGCCGCCCTCGCGGCACGGGAACGGAAGATGACGGTCTCGGCGCCGTTCGGGGGAATCGTGACGAAGAGGTCGGTCGAGGTCGGCGAGACCGCGCAGCCGGGGAGCCCCCTTTTCGTCCTGGCGGACCCCCGCGACATCATGATCGAGGCGCCGATCGACGAGTCCGAGGCGGCCAAGGTGCGCGTGGGGCAGAAGGTGCGCCTGTTCCCCGACTCGTACCTCGGCGAGACGTTCGCGGGCGAGGTCTCGGAGGTCATGCCGACGATCGAGCCGTCCAAGGAGGTCTCCCGGGCGAACACGATCCGGGTGAAGCCGCTGTCGCCGCCCAAGCCGCTGCGGCTCGGAATGTCGGTGGACGTGGAGGTCGTCACCGGTCGGAAGGACGACGCGCTCCAGGTCCCCTCCTCGGCGATCATGGAGCGCGAGGCGAAGAAGTTCGTCTACGTCGTCCACGGCGGGAAGGCCGTCCGGCGCGACGTGACCACCGGGATCGCCAACTGGGACCGCACGGAGATCCTGTCGGGCCTCTCCGCCGGCGACGCCGTCGTCACGTCGCTCGAGATCAGGAATCTTTCGCCCGGGAGTCGCGTTGCCATCCGCACCCGCCAGTGAGCCCCTCATCAGCCTGCGCGGGGTGGGCAAGGTCTACGAGACCGGGACGCAGCGGGTCGTCGGCCTCGCGGACGTGGACCTCGATATCGCCGCCGGCGACTTCCTCGCGGTGATGGGCCCTTCGGGCTCGGGCAAGTCGACCCTGATGAACATCCTGGGCTGCCTCGACGCCCCGACGTCCGGCACGTACGCGATCCGGGGGATGCCCGTCGGGGCCCTGTCCCCCGGGGAGCTGGCCCACCTCCGCAACCGGGAGATCGGCTTCGTCTTCCAGGTGTTCCACCTGCTCCCGCGGTACACGGCGCAGAAGAACGTCGAGCTCCCCCTCATGTACGCGGGCATCGACCGCCCGGAACGCGCGCGCCGCGCCCTCGAGGCGCTCCGGGCGGTGGGAATCGAGGACCGGCGGGACCACCTCTCGAACCAGCTCTCCGGGGGCCAGAAGCAGAAGGTGGCGATCGCCCGGGCCCTCGTCAACCGTCCCGCGCTCCTGCTCGCCGACGAGCCGACCGGCAACCTCGACACCAGGTCGGGCGACGAGCTCATGGAGATCTTCGCCCGCCTCAACGCCGAAGGGGCCACGATCGTCGTGGTCACCCACGACCCGGCGATCGCGCGGAGGGCGAAGCGGGTCGTCCACATCATCGACGGCCGGCTCGTCACCCCCGAGGAATTCCGGGAGCGGCGCGGATGAACGCCCCCGAATTCCTCCGCGTCGCCTTCGAGTCGTTCCGGGCGAACCGGCTCCGGGCCGCGCTGACGATGCTCGGCGTCATCATCGGCGTCGCCGCGGTGATCCTGCTCGTCGCCCTGGGACAGGGCGCCAAGAACTATGTCGAGACCCAGTTCGCGGGGCTCGGAAGCAACATCCTCATCGCGACGCCGGGCAAGATCGAGACGAAGGGGGGCCCGCCGGTCATCGGCGCCGCCAAGCACAAGCTGACGCTGGCGGATTCGAATGTCCTCGAGAAGAAGGGGTACCTCTTCGCGGGCGTCGCTCCGCTCGTCTTCGGCACGGCCGAGGTGCGGTTCGGCGCGCGCTCGCGCAACGCCCCGGTCCTCGGGGTGACGCCGTCCTTTTCGGACGTCCGGAACCTGCACGTCGAGATCGGCAGCTTCGTCTCGGACTCCGACGTGGAAGCGAAGCGCCGCGTCGTGGTCCTCGGCCGCACCGTCAAGCGGGAGCTCTTCGGCAACGCCAACGCCCTCGGCCAGATCGTCAAGATCTCGGGGGCCCGGTTCCGCGTCATCGGGATCATGGAGCGGAAGGGCGTGAGCCTCGCGATGGACCTGGACGACCTCGTGTACATCCCGGTGCGGACGGCCCAGGACATCTTCGACACGGACGCGCTCCTGGAGATCGTCATCTCCGTCCGGAACCGGAACGACGTCGACAGCGGGAAGGAGCTCGCCCGGTCCCTCCTGTTCAAGAGCCACGGCCGGCACGAGGACTTCACGATCACCGTGCAGGCCGCCATGCTGTCGTCCCTGTTCACGATCCTGGACACGCTCACGTACATCCTCGGGGGAATCGCGGCGATCTCTCTCCTGGTCGGCGGGATCGGCATCATGAACATCATGCTCGTGACCGTGAAGGAGCGGACCAACGAGATCGGCATCCGCAAGGCGGTGGGGGCGACGGACCGCGACATCCTTTTCCAGTTCCTGGTCGAGTCGACCGTGATATCCTCTGCGGGGGGCCTGTGCGGCATGGCGGTCGGGCTCCTGGGCTCCTGGGGGATCGGCGTCCTCGCCCCGCGTCTCCCCGTGGCGGTCCCGTCGTGGGCGATCGCGCTCGCGGTGACCTTTTCCGTCTTCGTCGGGATCTTCTTCGGCGTCTACCCGGCGCGGAAGGCCGCGGCGCTCCACCCGATCGAGGCGCTGAGGTACGAATGAAGAAGGAGCCCGCACTGCGCGTCGGGAAGATCCCCTACGCGAACCTCTACCCGATCTACCGAGCCCTCGAGAAGCGCTTCCCGGCGGAGAACGTGCGCTTCGTCCCCGGCCACCCGGCGGACCTCAACCGCCGGCTGCGCGCCGGCCGCCTCGACATCTCCCCCTCCTCGTCGATCGAATACGCGAGGCGCCCCGAGCGCTACCTTCTCTGTCCCGACATCGCGATCGCCGCCCGGGCCAAGGTGATGAGCGTCGTTCTCCTCTCGCGCGCGCCGGTGAAATCCCTTTCGGACGAGCCGATCGCGGTCACCGGGGCCTCGGATACCTCCGTCGTCCTCCTCGAAATTCTCCTGCGGGAGTTCGCGGGACGGCGGAACCGCCTGGTCCGGACCGGGCTGGGTCCGCGGGACGCGCTGCGCCGCCACCCCGCCTTCCTCGCCATCGGGGACCAGGCGATCCGCGCGAGCCTCTCCGGCGCGGCCCCCCGGGTGACGGATCTCGGAGCATGGTGGCGTCGGGAAACCGGAACCCCCTTCGTCTTCGCCCTCTGGATCGCCACCCGCGCCGCCGCGCGGGACCGGGGAGAAGGGCTGCGCCGGTTCGGCCGGTCGCTTCTCCTGGCCAAGGCGGCCGCGCGCGCCGCGATGGACGGACGGCTCGGCGGGATCCTCGACGGGCCGGCCTGGATTCCGCGGGATTTCCTCGAGGAGTACTGGCGGAACCTCTCCTACGACCTCGGCCCCGCGGAAGAGGGGTTGCGCCTCTTCTTCCGGCTCGCGGCGAAGATCGGCCGGATCCCGGCGGCCCCGCCGCTCCGGTTCCTCGACCTCCACCGGGCGTGCTAAGATGGGGCATCGCCGGGCCAAGGGAGGGCCGCGATGATCGACAAGGACATGAAGATCGAGGACGTCCTGCGGAAGTACCCCCAGACGATCCCGGTGTTCCGCCGCTTCGGGTTCGACTGCGCCGGGTGCCAGCTCTCCGAGTTCGAGAACATCGAGCACGGCGCACGGGTCCACAGGATCGACCTGGAGGCGCTTCTCAAGGGGTTGAACGAATCCCTGGGGACGACCGCGTAGGCGTCACGCGGGCCGCGAGTATTCGGCCCGGGCGTCCTCCGACTCCCAGACCGTGACGCGGGACACGCGGACCGGGGCCGGAATCTTCTTCCCGATTTCCTCGAACAGGTGGCGCGCGAGGTTCTCGGACGAGGGGTTGATCTCGTCGAAGGGCGGGACCTCGTTGAGGCACCGGTGATCGAACCCCGCCAGCGCTTCCGCGACGACCCCCTTGATGGCGCGGAAGTCGACCGCCATCCCCCGCGCGTCGAGCACCGGCGATTCCACCGTCGCCTCCACCTGCCAGTTGTGCCCGTGGAGGCGCTCGCAGTTCCCCTGGTACCCGCGGAGCCGGTGGGCCGCCGCGAACGACATCCGGACGGTCAGCGCATAAAGCCCCTCGCTCATCGCTCCTCCAGCGGCGAGAGAATGATCCGCGACTTCGATGCCGCCCGCTCCTTCCAGTTTCGGACCTCCCGCGCGGCCTTCTCGCGATAGAGGTCCCGCCGCACCGCGTCCGGCGACAGGTCGCCGGACGCGTCGCCCCGCGCCTTCCTTCGCGCCACCTCCGCCGCGACGTCCTCGTCGCTCACCTCGACGAAGACCGAGATCCGCTTCGCGAGGAAGTCCCTGACGACGAGCCGCCGCGCCGAGAACTCCCGCACGGCCTCCGGGCCGATGCTCCGCGCGCAGGGGTCCGCGCACGCGGCCAGGCGCGCCGTCGATCCCGCGGCCGCCTCGGCCAGCGCGGCGTTGTCCGGACCGCCCAGCCCGAGCTTTGCCTGCTCCTGGAGGACGAGGGTATCCGCGACCAGCTTGTCCCGCGCCTGCACACGCGTCATGGGGACCGGTTCGTCCCCCGGGAACGCCCCGCACCGGTAGAGGCACGCCTCGCGATCCACGTCCGAGAGGAAGATGACCTCCCCGTTGACGGACGCCGCGGTCGCATCCACGAGGCGAAAGCCGTCGTCGTCCGCGGCCGCGGCGGCCGCGACCGCGAGGAGGGCGCCGGCGATCACGGCGAGCCGGGTCACGCGCCGAGCTCGAAGGAGATGTCGAGGGCCGGCGCGGAGTGCGTCAGGGCGCCGGTCGATATCGCGTGGACGCCCGTCCGGGCGTACTCGACCACGTTCTCGAGCGTGATGCCGCCGGAGGCCTCGAGAAACACCCGGTCGCCGAAACGCCGCACCGCCTCCCGCACCGCGTCCGGGGGCATGTTGTCGAGCAGGACCGCGTCGGCCCCCGCGCGGACCGCGGCCTCGGCGTCTTCGAGGCTCTCCGCCTCGACCTCGACCCGGCCGAGCCAATGGACGGCGGCGCGCGCCGCTGCGACCGCCTCGGCGATCCCCCCCGCGGCGCGGATCGCGTTCTCCTTGACGAGTGCGCCGTCGGAGAGCGAAAACCGGTGGTTCCCGCCGCCGCCGACGCGGACGGCGTATTTCTCCAGCGCCCGGAACAGCGGCGTGGTCTTGCGGGTGTCCAGGATCCGGGCCCCGTGCCCGGAGACCTTCTCCACGAACCGCGCGGTCAGCGTCGCGACTCCGGAGAGGCGCTGGAGGAAGTTGAGCGCGGGCCGCTCGGCCCGCAGCAGGCTGGACGCGGCCCCGGTCGCCTCCCCGACCTTCTCTCCCCGCGCCACCCGCCGTCCTTCGGGCACGAAGGAGGCGGCCGCCAGCGGGTCCACCTGCCGGAACACCTCGGCGGCGACCGGCCCTCCGCAGAACACCCCGGGCGCGCCGGCGACGAAGGCCCCCCGGGCGGGCCCGGGGAAGAGCGCACCGAACGGGTCCCCGAACGGGGCGTCCTCCCGCAGCGCGGCCCGAACGAGGTCCTCGTATTCCGGGCGGCGGATCACGCGAGGTAGCGGGTCACCAGCTCGAGGTTCTTGCCGAGCTTGGACAGCTTCTCCGCGAGATCGCTCTTGCGCGTCCGGTGCGCGGCGACGATGTCCGCGGGAGCGTTCGCGGTGAACTTCTCGTTCGCGAGCTTGGCGTCGACCAGCGCGAGCTCGGCGTTGGCCTTGTCGATCTCCCGGCCCAGCCGCCGCGCCTCCTGGCCGAAATCGATGAGTCCCTCCAGCGGCAGGCACACTTCGATGTCGTTCACCACGGCGGTCGCGTCCTTCACGGGGATGTACTCGGGCGTCATGTAGGACACGCGGTCCGCCCGCGCGAGCCGGCGGACGATCTCTTCGTGGTCCCTGACGAAGTCCATTTCCTCGTCGCGCCCCTTGAGGCGGATCTCGACCTTCTTCCCCGGCGGCACGTTGAGCTCGCTCCGGATGTTGCGGACCGCCCGCACGACCTCCATCACGTGCGCCATGTCCTCCTCGACGTCCGCGTCCGTCACCCCGGGATCGGCCGCCGGATAGCGGTTCTCGAGGATGCTCGGGCGGCGCCCCCCCGGAAGCCGCTCGCCCCCCGGAAGGGATTGCCAGATCTCCTCGCTGATGAACGGCATGAGCGGGTGCGCGAGGACGAGGATCGTCTCGAAGACCCGGAGCAGGACCGCGCGCTGGCCTTCCCGCACCGCCGGATCCGCGTCCGGCGCGAGCGCCGGCTTGATCATCTCGAGGTACCAGTCGCAGAACTCGTGCCACGTGAACTGGTACAGCGCGGACGCGGCGTCGTTGAACCGGTACTCCTCGATCCCCGTCCGGACCTCGTCGATCGCGCGCTGGAGACGCGAGAGCATCCAGCGGTCGACGGCGGAGGGCGCGGGCGGCAGCTCCCGGGACGTCGCGGCGTCCGCGTGCATCCGCACGAATCGCCCCGCCTGGTAGAGCTTGTTCATGAAGTTCCGGTACCCCTCGATCCGGTCGTCGGAGAGGCGGATGTCGCGCCCCTGGGCCGCCAGCGCGAGGAGCGTGAACCGGAACGCGTCCGTCCCGTACTTCTCCATCACGTCGAGGGGATCGATGACGTTGCCGCGCGTCTTGCTCATCTTCTCGCCCCGGGCGTCCCGGACCAGGGCGTGGATCACCACGTCGCGGAACGGGGCCTTGCCGGTGAACTCGATCCCCATCATCATCATCCGCGCGACCCAGAAGAAGAGGATGTCGAACCCCGTGACGAGCGCCGCGGTGGGATAGTACCGTTCGAGGTCCGCCGTCTCCGCGGGCCACCCCAGCGTCGAGAACGGCCACAGGGCCGACGAGAACCAGGTGTCGAGGACGTCGTCCTCCTGCCGGAGGGTCGCGGAGCCGCAGGCGGCGCACGTTCCGGGCGGCTCGACCTCCAC
Source organism: Gemmatimonadota bacterium (assembly GCA_050257455.1). Classification (GTDB taxonomy): domain Bacteria; phylum Desulfobacterota; class Deferrimicrobia; order Deferrimicrobiales; family Deferrimicrobiaceae; genus JBLMWX01. The sequence continues at coordinate 13,512 of JBLMWX010000046.1, forward strand.
CATCGTCGTCCCGCACGACGCGCAGTGCCAGGCGGGGATCCGGTGCCCCCACCAGATCTGGCGGGAGATGCACCAGTCGCGGATGTTCTCCATCCACTCGAAGTAGGTCTTCTCCCACGTCGCCGGGACGATGCGGGTCTCGCCCGACCGGACGGCCGCGATGGCCGGCTCCGCGAGGGGCCTCGTCCTGACGAACCACTGGATGCTCTCGGCCGGCTCCACGACCGTCTTGCAGCGGTAACAGTGCCCCACGTTGTGCAGGTAAGGCTCCTCCTTCACGACGAGGTTCTCGGCCCGGAGCTTCTCGAGAACCGCCGCACGGGCGGCGAACCGGTCCATGCCGGCGAAGGGGCCCGCCTCGGGCGTCATCGCCCCGGACTCGTCGATGACCCGGACGGACGGGAGCTGGTGGCGCCGGGCGACCTCGAAATCGTTCGGGTCGTGGGCCGGGGTGATCTTCACCGCGCCGGTGCCGAACTCCCGGTCGACCATGTCGTCCGCGAGCAGCGGGATCGGGCGGTTCATGAGGGGCAGGCGCAGCGTCATTCCGAGCCGGTCGGCGTACCGGTCGTCCTTCGGGTTCACCGCGACCGCCGTGTCGCCGAGCATCGTCTCGGGGCGCGTCGTCGCCACCACGACGCTGCGCCGTCCCGAAAGCTCGGGGTACCGGATGTACGTCAGCGTCCCCCTGGTCTCCTCGTAGGAGACCTCGAGGTCCGACAGCGCCGTGCGGCAACGCGGACACCAGTTGATGATGTAGCGGCCGCGGTACACGAGTCCCTTCCGGTAGAGGCGGACGAACGCCTCCCGGACGGCGCGGGAGAGCCCCTCGTCCATCGTGAACCGCTCGCGCTCCCAGTCGCACGCGGCCCCGAGCCGCTTGAGCTGGCGCAGGATGGTGCCCCCGCTCTCCTCCTTCCACGCCCAGACCCGCTCGACGAACTTCTCGCGGCCGAGGGCCTGGCGGTCGACGCCCTCCCGGGCGAGGAGGCGCTCGACCACGTTCTGCGTGGCGATCCCGGCGTGGTCGGTCCCCGGAACCCAGAGGGTGTTGCGCCCGATCATCCGGTGGTACCGGACGAGGACGTCCTGGAGCGTCACGTTCAGCGCGTGCCCCATGTGGAGCGAGCCGGTGACGTTGGGGGGAGGGATGACGATCGCGTACGGTTCCCCGGGGCGCGCGGCGTCGGCGTGGAAGAGGCCGCGCCCGTTCCAGAAGTCGTACCACGCCGCCTCGGCGGCCCGCGGGTCGTACGGCTTGTCGTGGTCCTGCGGCTCCATGTTCCCTATGCTCCGATGAAGGATTGAGCGACGCGGCCCCCGGTGGAGGCGCGGGTTCAGGAGGATTTCTTCTCGGCCTGCCCGCGGATCCGGGCGATCTCCTCCCGGATGAGGGCCTCGGCCGTCGGCGGGATGACCTCCCAGGCCACGGTTTCCACCGCTTCGCGGACCTTCGCGGAGAACTCCCCGGAGAGGCGCTCCATGACGTCCCACATCGCCCTTTCCACCGCCTCCGCCGCCACCTTCTCGAATA
>JBLMWX010000047.1:0-3162 GCA_050257455.1 Gemmatimonadota bacterium
GTGGACCGGCGCCGTGGCGTCGGTGCGCCGCGCCGACCTGCCGCCCGCGGGGGACGACGAGTATTACTGCGTCGACCTCGTCGGGTGCGAGGTGCTCGACCTCTCGGGGGCGCGCCTCGGGATCGTGTCGCGCGTCGAGCCCGGGCCGGCCCACGACTGGCTCGCGGTGCGGCGCGGCCGCTCGGAGGCGCTGCTCCCGCTGGTCGGCGCGTTCATCCGCTCGGTGGACGTCGCCGGGCGGCGCATCGTGGCGTCGCCCCCGGAAGGATGGTGAGATGCGCGTCGACGTCCTGACCCTTTTCCCGGGCATCTTCCGCGGCCCCCTCGAGCACAGCATCCTCGGCCGGGCGACGGCCTCGGGCCGCCTCACGGTCGCGGTCCACGACTTGAGGGAGTTCGCCGCGGGGAAGCACCGGGTGACCGACGAGCCGCCGTTCGGCGGCGGCGGCGGGATGGTGATGAAGCCGGAGCCGGTCTTCGCCGGGGTCGAGGCGCTGCGGGAGCGGTTCGGCCCGGGGAAGGCGATCCTCCTGTCGCCGCAGGGGGAGCTCCTGACCCCCGCGCTGGCGCGCCGGCTGGCCGGCGAGGCGCACCTCGTCCTCGTCTGCGGCCGCTACGAAGGGGTGGACCAGCGGGTGGCGGACCACCTCGCGGACCTCGAGGTCTCGATCGGCGACTACGTCCTGACGGGGGGAGAACTGCCCGCCCTGGTCCTGATCGACGCGGTGGCGCGCTTCCTGCCCGGGGTGCTCGGCGACCCGCGGGGGCCGGACCGGGACTCCTTCGAGGACGGCGTGTTCGAGGGGCCCCAGTACACCCGGCCCCGGGAGTTCCGCGGGCACGCCGTGCCCGACGTGCTCCTCTCGGGGAACCACGCGGAGATCGAGGCGTGGCGCCGCCAGGAGGCGCTGCGCCGGACGATGCGGCGCCGCCCGGACCTCGTCAAGAAAAAGTTGACACCCGGCGAGGGAGTGGAATAGATTAAAAGGTCCCGTTTTCAGGCCGCATCCGAATCGCGAAAGGGGTCTTCCGCCATGGCGCTCCTCCAGGAGTTGGAAAAATCGAAGCTGCGCGCCGACTTCCCGCAGTTCCGGTCAGGGGACACGGTGCGCGTCTACCTCCGGATCAAGGAAGGCGAGAAGGAGCGGGTCCAGTACTTCGAGGGGATCGTCATCGGCTTCCATCGCAACGGCATCTCGGGGACCTTCAAGGTGCGCAAGGAGTCGTACGGCGTGGGGGTGGAGAGGACCTTTCCCCTGCACTCGCCCCTCATCGAGAAGATCGTCCTGAAGAGGAAGGGCGACGTCCGCCGGGCGAAGCTCTTCTTCCTGCGCGGGGTGTCCGGCAAGAAGGCCAGGATCCGCGAGAAGAAGGACTGGCTGTCCCGGAAGGGCGTCTCCGTCCCGGTCGAGGGAACCGCCGAGCGGCCGCTGGACGACGCCGCGGTTCCCGCGGAGAGCGCCCCGGCCCCGGACGCCAAAGAGTAACGGCCGGGGACGGCCGTGGACGGCTTCGAGGCCCGGGCCCGCGCGAGAGGGTATCGCACGGTGGCCGGTGTCGACGAAGCCGGGAGGGGCCCGCTGGCGGGTCCCGTGGTGGCCGCCGCCGTCGTCCTGCCGCCGGGGTTCTCCGACCCCGCCGTACGCGATTTGAAGGCCCTGTCCCCCGCCGCGCGGGACAGGGCCTTTTCGCTGATCGTGGGCGAGGCGCTGGCATACAGCGTCGCCCACGCCACGCCCGAGGAGATCGACCGGATCAACATCCTGCAGGCATCGCTTCTCGCCATGCGCCGGGCGGTGGAGGGGCTTTCCCGCCGCCCCGACTTCGTCTTCGTGGACGGAAACATCCCCATCCCGCCGCCCGCGTCGTGCCCCGTGGCGTCCGCGCCGGGGAAGGCGCGGCGGCCCCGCAAGGCCGGCGGTGCGGCTCGCGCCCGCGCGTCCCGGGCGGGCGGCGCCGGCGAACGGGCCCAGAGGCTTCCCTTCGCAGCTCCCCCGGGGCCGCCCGGCTGCGTCTTCGCCGCCGACGCGGCGTGCCTGAATGCGGGCCGGCCCGTCCCGGGCGCGCCGACCGTCTGGTGCGCCATCGGGCAGGAGGCGGTGATCTCGGGGGACTCCACCTGCCGATCGATCATGGCGGCGTCCGTCCTGGCGAAGGTGACGCGGGACCGGGCGATGGAGGAGTTCGACCGGCTCTACCCCGGGTACGGATTCGCGTCCCACAAGGGGTACGCAACGGGGGAGCACGTGGCCGCGATCCGCCGCCTGGGCCCCTGCCCGATCCACAGGATGACGTTCCACGGGGTCCGGGACGATTGAGCCGCGAGCGTGGTCCCGACCTCCGGCCCACCGGCTCCCCCGGCGCGGTCCCGCACGTCGAGGCCGGCCGGTCGCGGTTGCCCGGCGAGCGGGCGGCCGCGGGCCGGGACGCCGAGTCGGCCGTCTGCGACGACATCGAGCGGAAGGGGATGCGGGTCGTCGCCCGGAACTTCCGGGGACGCGGCGGAGAGATCGACATCGTCGCCCGCGAGGGGGACGTCGTCGTCTTCGTGGAAGTGCGCTTGCGCGAGGACGGTTCGTGCGCGGCGCCGGAGGAGACGGTGACGCCCGCGAAGAGGCGCCGCATCGTGTCCGCGGCCCGCGCCTACCTTTCCACGATTCCGCCCGGCGGCTGGACGGAGGCGCGCTTCGACGTGGCGGGCGTCGAGGGGAGCGGCCCGGACGCCGTCATCCGGTACTACCGCAACGCGTTCGACGCGAAGGGAAAGATCCTCTGAGCGGGACGCCTACCTCTTCAGGTATTTCATCCGGAGGTTCGCGTCGATCAGCCCCCCGCCTTCCGCCCGCGCCGGCAGCGCTTTCAGCAGCTCGGACCTGATGAACCCGATGTCCTTCGACCCGGCGCAGAGCTCCCGCGCCTTCGCGTCGAAGGCGACCAGGTACTCCTTCATGGCGAGGACGTCCTTCCTGCCGGAGAGAGGCCCGTGCCCCGGCACGATCGCCTCCACGTCCATCGCCGCGATCCTGTCGAGCACGCCGAGCCACGCGTCGAGGGCCCCTTCTCCGATGTACGGGTGATAATCGGTGAAGAGGTCGTCGCCCGCGAATAGGACCTTCGCGCCCGGCACGAGGACGAGGATGCTGCCGTCGGTGTGGGACGGCC
>JBLMWX010000048.1:0-7059 GCA_050257455.1 Gemmatimonadota bacterium
CCCCCGTACGCCGCGAGCGCGTCTTCCTGGTACCGGGGGTCTGCGAATAACGGGAGGATCGCGGAGTTGGCGCATCGTCGGGGAGAACCGGACGATCTGGCCCGGGGCGCGATAAGACTCCGCTTTCCCCCCGACGTGGAAGCGGCCTTTCGGCGTTACCATGCCCGCAATTCGCTTGTCACGGTCCGGTACGCCATCGTCCTCACCATCATCCTTTACGGGCTGTTCGCCGTCCTGGACGTCCACGCGGCGCCTTTGAGCAAGCAGGCCATCTGGTTCATCCGCTTTGCCCTCGTCATCCCCGCTCTCGGCGCGGTCCTCGTCTTCAGCTTCCATCCGGCGTTTCCCCGCATCCTCCAGCCGATGATGGTGCTGGTGGTCCTCGTCGATGCGGCCGGCGTCCTTCGGATGATCGACCTCGAGTCGCACGGGGAACTCGGCTACCAGACCTACTACGCGGGGCTGATGCTCGTCATCATGGCCGCGCACGGCATCTACCGGCTGCGGTTCGTGTACGCGACCCTTTCGACGATCCTCGTTCTGGCCGGGTACGCGGGCGTCGCCGTCCTCCACCAGAAGCTCCTCGATTCCGATGACGGGTTCGCCGTCTTCGTCAGCAACAATTTCTTCTTCGTATCGTCGATCATCCTCGGCATGGCGACGAGCTACTTCCTGGAGGTCTACATCCGGCGGGTCTTCGCCCAACGCATCCGGCTGGCCCAGGAGGAGGAGAAATCCAACCGGCTCCTCCTCAACGTCCTTCCCCGGGAGGTTGCGGCCGCCCTGAAGGAACGGGAGGGAGCCATCGCCGAGCATTTCGACAACGCGAGCATCCTCTTCGCCGATGTCGCGGACTTCGCGTCCATCGCGGCCCGCATGAAGCCCCAGGAGGTCGTCGAGTTCCTGAACGGCGTCTTCTCCCACTTCGACGACCTCGCGGAGCGACACGACCTCGAGAAGATCAAGACCATCGGGGACTGCTACATGGTGGCCGCGGGCGTGCCCCGGGGGCGTCACGATCATGCCAGGGTTCTCGTCCACGTCGGCCTCGCCATGCTGCGGTATGTCGAGGGACGCTCCTTCGGCAGCGCCGGGCGCATCTCGTTGCGGATCGGCATCAATTCCGGGCCGGTCGTGGCCGGCGTCATCGGGCGGACAAAGTTCATCTACGACCTGTGGGGCGAGACGGTCAACGTCGCCAGCCGGATGGAATGCCACGGGACGACCGGCCGGGTGCAGATCACGACCGGCACCTACGAGCGGATCAAGGACGATTTCATCTGCGAGCCGAAGGGGTCGATCTGGGTGAAGGGCATGGGGGAGATGCCCGTCTGGCACGTCATCGCCGAGAAGGCGTCCTTTCAGACGAAGGTGCGTCTCCCGGCCGGCAATTTGCCCGGTCCCGTCGTCGAGGCGGGCTGAGCCGCCCCCTTGGGGCAAGGGGCGGGACAGGAATCGGTCCGTGGCGCGCGACCGAACGTACCGAGGATCCGGTCCGGGGGACGGGTCTTTCCGGCTCGAAGACGACGTCTCGCGGGCCCGCTGTTGACGCGGGATTTCCCTCGCAGTAAGATGACGGTCCTCTCGCGCGCGCCCCGTGGCTCGTCCCGCCGGAGCACGTGACGGAATTCCGTTCCGGGGCGTCCTTTCGTTTCCGCGACGACGCATCGACATCGGAGGTCGACTTGACATCGGAGGGAGACACTCATGGCCAGCGCCTATGACGTGCATCTGGACAGGAACCCGGCTAACTTCGCGCCGCTGTCGCCGCTGTCGTTTCTCGCGAAGGCCGCCTGCACGTATCCGCGGCGCGTCGCGAGCGTTCACGGGGCGAAGCGGTGGACCTGGGCCGAAGTCGACTCCCGTTGCCGACGTCTCGCGTCCGCGCTCTCGCGCCGCGGAATCGGGAAGGGGGACACGGTCGCCGCGATGCTCCCGAACGTCCCCGCGATGTTCGAGCTGCATTTCGGTCCCGCGATGATCGGCGCCGTCCTGAACACGCTCAATACCCGGCTGGACGCCGAGGCGATCGCGTTCATGCTGGAGCACGGCGAGGCCAAGGTGCTGTTCACGGACCGCGAGTATTTCCCCGTCATCGACAAGGCGCTCAAGCGGCTGCCGAAGCGCCTCCTGGTGATCGACGTCGACGACCCGCTGTACGAGGGCGGCGGCACCTTCGGCATGGCGGACTACGAGTCGTTCCTGCTGGAAGGCGACGAGAGCTTCGAGTGGTCGCTGCCCGCGGACGAGTGGGACGCGATCACGCTCAACTACACCTCCGGCACGACGGGAAACCCGAAGGGCGTCGTCTACCACCATCGCGGCGCCTATCTCAACGCGGTCTCCAACATCCTGGCCTGGGACATGGGGCGGCACCCGGTCTACCTGTGGACCCTGCCCATGTTCCACTGCAACGGCTGGTGCTTCCCGTGGACCATCGCGGCGGCGGCGGGGACAAACGTGTGCCTGCGCAAGGTGGACGTCGAGCTGATCTTCGACCTCATCCGCGAGCACAAGGTCTCCCACTACTGCGGCGCGCCCATCGTCCACAACTCCCTGATCAACGCGCCCGACGCGATGAAGACCGGGATCGCGCACAAGGTGTCGTGCTTCATCGCTGGAGCCGCTCCCCCCGTCGCCGTGATCGAGGGGATGGAGCGCATGGGCTTTCACCTGACCCACGTCTACGGCCTGACCGAGACGTACGGCCCGGCGTCCATCTGCGCCAAGCACGAGGAATGGGACCGGATGTCCGTCGAGGAGCGCGCCCGCCTCAACAGCCGCCAGGGCGTGGCCTACCCGATGCAGGAGGGGATGACGGTCATGGACCCCAGGACCATGAAACCCGTGCCGCGGGACGGACAGACCATGGGCGAGATCATGTTCCGCGGGAACATCGTCATGAAGGGGTATCTCAAGAACCCGGCGGCGACGGACGAAGCCTTCGAGGGGGGATGGTTCCACTCCGGCGACCTGGCGGTCATGGAGCCGGACGGCTACGCGAAGATCAAGGACCGGTCCAAGGACATCATCATCTCCGGCGGCGAGAACATCTCGTCCATCGAGGTGGAGGACGTGCTCTACCGCCACCCCGCGGTGCTGGGCGTCGCGGTGATCGCGTACCCGGACGAGAAGTGGGGCGAGGTCCCCATCGCCTTCCTGGAGCTGAAGGAAGGCGCCGCCGTGACCGAGGAGGAGATGACCGCCTTCTGCCGGGAACGGATGGCGCGGTTCAAGGTGCCCAAGAAGTACGTCTTCGGGCCCCTGCCGAAGACGTCCACGGGAAAGATCATGAAGTACGTCTTGCGCCAGAAGTCCAGGGCGTAAGCGACCGGCGCCGTTTCACCGCCGGCGCCGCGATGGCCCGCCCGCGCGAACCTGGGATGGCAGGCGCGTCCCGGCGCCCGGTCCTCCGGCGAGAGACCCCCCGCTACCCGGCAGGCGGAGGCGCGACCACCGTCATCCCGTGACGCCGCATGATCTCCGTCAACTTTCCGCGGTCGGGCGGCCTGCCGGCAGCGGCGTTGATGGCTTCGGCCGCCTCCCGGAAATACGCGGCGCCCATGATCGCGGGGGTTATGACCACAAGCTGCTTCGCGTCCGCGCTGCCGGGGTTGTCGAACCGGTGCGCCGAGCCCCGCGGGATGCACAGCGCCTGCCCGGGACCGACCGCGATGGGCTCGCCGTCCACCGTCCAGGTCAGCACGCCCTCGATTCCGTAGAGGGTCTCCTCGTAGGCGTCGTTCCTGTGGGACGGAGCCGGCAGCTTCTGTCCGGCGGGGACGACCAGTTCGAACACGGACACGCTGCCGTTGGACTCGTCGCCGTCGAGCAGGAACCGGATCCCCAGCGGCCCGATCCGGATCGTCTCTTCCGAAGGATTGACCCTGGTCGTGTCCTGCTGCGGGGATGCCCCCGGGCCCAAGTCCCTGTCGATCGCATGCTTCGCCATGACGTTTCCCCCCTTGTCGGTCGGTTGGCTGGCCGGTGATGAACCCAAGATTCGTGTCCATTCGATGCGGTCGGGGATCGCCGGTTCCCGTTGGACGGAAATTGCCGCGATGATGGGCGAGTGCGCCGCGCCCATGGACGCCGTCCGGGCCGCAATATTCGCCGAAACCGGGCGGCGGCGGCCGGCGTCTCCTCGGTGTGTCCCGCCCGCGGCGAGGGCGATCGGTCGTGAACGGAAGCCGCGGACCGGAGGTTGTTGGCGGTTCCGGTCCTGGCGCAGCGACGGGCCTGCCGGCCGCCAGGAGTGGCCCGAAGGAGGGAAGCATGACGAAGGTCACCGAGATCGCGCCGGACGTCTATCGCATTTCGAGTTTCAACGACAACTACAAGCTCCAGTTCAACCAGTTCCTCGTCAAGGATGACGAGCCGCTGCTCTTTCACACCGGCATGAAGGGGGACTTTCGTGTTGTCCGGGACGCCGTTGCGCGGATCGTCGACCCCGCAACGATCCGGTGGCTGAGCTTCAGTCATTTCGAATCCGACGAGTGCGGATCGTTGAACGAGTGGCTCGAGGCGGCTCCGCAGTCACAACCCCTCTGCACGGTCGTCGCGGCGCTCGTCAACCTCGCCGATTTCGCCGCCCGGGCGGCGCGCTGGGCCGACAAGGACGAGGCCGTCAGCACCGGGAAGTACCGGTTCCGGCTCTTCCCGACGCACCATCTGCCCCATTCCTGGGATGCGGGCATGCTCTTCGAGGAGACGAACCGGACGCTGTTCTGCTCGGACCTGTTCCTTCACGGAGGGGACGTGGAGCCGCTGACCGGATCCGACGTGGTCGGAAGGGCCCGGAAGGCGATGCTCGATTTCCAGTCCACGCAGCTGCTGAACGCCACCCCTTACGCGGTGAGCACCGAGCGCCTCATGCGGGAGTTGGGAGGATTGAAGCCCGCGACCCTCGCGATCATGCATGGCTCTTCCTTCCGGGGCGACGGGGAGAAGGCGTTCCTGGATCTGGCGTCGGTCATGAAGGAGGTTCTCGGCAAGGACGCATGAAGCTTGCCCGGAAACGGAATCCTCAAACTTCCGGGCATTATCTAATGCTTGACCCGCGGCGTCGCGCAACCGAAAGATGGGGTGCGTCCGTTCCGGACCGCACCGGGAGTCCCCACGGGACATCGAGGAGAACAGATCATGTCGGCAGAGGGTGAAGTCCGCAGGGCATCAGCGCAATTCTACGCAGCGTTGAACCGAATGCTCAAAGGGGACGCCGAACCGATGCAAGGCGTCTGGTCGCACGGTGCAGACGTGACAGCCATGCACCCGATCGGCGGACGGCACGTCGGCTGGGATGCGGTGAGGACATCGTTCGAGAAAGTGTCCGAACTGGCCTCGGACGGGAAGGTCGAACTGAAGGATCAACTCGTCCACGTCATCGGGGACGTGGGCTACGAAGCAGGCGTCGAGCGCGGACGGGTCAGCTTGGCGGCCGAGCCGGTCACGATCGAACATCGCGTCACGAACATCTACCGGCGGGAAGGCGGGGTATGGAAGGTGGTCCATCATCACACGGACACCTCCCCGGCGATGCAGGATGTTCTCGGCAGGGCGCAGACGCCCCCTGCGAAGACCGGCACCTATCGGTAGGCGCCCGACTCGTGGACATGGCCGTTCCTCCCCGGATCGGCCGGCTTTTGCCGAGGGTCGCCGGCACGCCCTCCCGACGGCGGCACCCCGTTGACAAGGATCTTAAAACGTGGTTTTCTTGCGGGTGACAGGTGCGTCCCAAGGTGCGAACCGCACATCGGGGGCACCCCCGCCCCGGTGCGCACTCGAGAACCATGGATGCCTGCATGCAGTACCCGCAGTCGATCCGGCCCCCACATCGCGGCATCGCGTCTTCTCCATCCAGCGTGGCAGGGCAGGAAAGAGGGCGTTTCCTTTCGAGGAGGGGGACGATGCCGACGCCGAGGGTGGGGCTGTCGCTCCTGGCGTGCGCGATGCTGGTTGCGCTCGCCTGCACGGAGAGCGGGGCTGCGCCCAGGGCCCGCCCCGACCTTGCGTCCCGCCTGGCGTCCATCCGCACGGTGGGGCTGATCGCGCCCGAAATCAGGATCTACGAGTTCTCGGCCGGCGGCGTGCGGGAGCAGCGGGACGAGTGGTCTGCCGCGGGAAAGGAGAACGTGGTCCAGGGAATCCTTGGCGCGTTCAGGGAAAAAGATTTCGCGGTCAAGCCGATCGCGGTGGACGAGGGACGCAAGGAGGAGATCGAGGACATCAAGGCCCTCTACCGGGCAGTGGTGAGGTCGATCCTCGTGCACTCGCAAGGCCCGAACGCTTTTCCTCCGGAGTACCGTCGGTTCGACTACACGCTGGGCAACATCGATACGTTCGTTGACGCGTTCGGCGTCGACGCCCTCCTCTTCGCATACGGTGTTGACGAGGTCTCCACCGGGGGACGGAAGACGCTCGCTGTCCTCGGCCTGATCGGAGGGGTTGTCCTGCGGCCGGGGTTCAGCGTCCTCGGGGTCGGCCTGGTGGACCGCTCCGGCGAGATCCTCTGGTACAACTCGGACGCGAGTGCCGGTGGAAGGGACCTCCGGAATCCGGAGAGCGCATCGACATTCACGCGGGAGCTCCTCTCCGCATTCCCCGCTGTCGCACGATGAGACGCCCGGCGGCGGCTCTCCTGGCGGCGTGCGTCCTGATCCCGGGGTGCGCGACCACCGCTCTGCCCCCCGTCATGGACAAGGGCTTCGCATTCCAGGAGGATGAGCGGCGGCTCTGGACGCGCTCCGGGGAGATCCAGGGCATGCTCGGGAAGAGCGGATGGCTGCTGCGCGACGAATCGATCGAGGGATACCTGAGCGGCGTGGCGGCGAAGCTGGCGCCCCCGGAAGCCGGTGGCCGGATCCCGTTCCGGGTTCTGGTCATCCGGGATCACCGTCTGAACGCCTTCGCTTTCGCGAACGGCGCGGTGTATATCCACACCGGGATCCTCGCCGAGATGGAGAACGAGGCGCAGCTCGCCGTTCTCCTGGCGCACGAGATGAGCCACGCCACCCACCGACACGCGGTGAGAAGCTTCCGGGACATGAAGAACAAGTCCGC
>JBLMWX010000049.1:0-5438 GCA_050257455.1 Gemmatimonadota bacterium
GTTCGAGTAGACCCGGATATTCTCGAAGAAGCCGCCCGGGATCACGAGATTGTTCAGCACGACGATCTCGTCGGTGCCGTCGCCGTCGAGGTCCACCGCAAAGAGGCGGTTGGGGACCGCGAGCGCCCGCGGGGCGGCGGCGCCCAGGGCGGTCTCCAGAACAAGGTCCGTCCCCGAAACGCGCTCCGTCGCTTCGCCGAGCCGCGCCCCGTTCCCGTCCAGCAGCGACAGCCATCCCCGCTCCCCGAGAACGGCGAACCGCATCGTTCCGCCGAACTTGAGCGGCGTGAACGAGTCGATCCAGGTTCCCGCCGGCAGCGGAAGCGGCGCACCCTTCTCCCATTCCCTGCCGTCGCCGGACCGGCCCGTCTTCACCCTGAAGACCGGCCCCCGGAAGATCGTCGACGGGTCCGATTCCTGCCCGGCGAGAACGACCCCCTCGGGGCCCAGGTCGACGCTGCGGAGGAAAAGGGGAAGCCCCGTGCCGACGCGGCGGTACTCCTTCCCGTCGTACTCCCAGAGGTCGGACACGGCCTTCCCCGACAGGTAACGCACGGCGATGATCTCGGCGATTCCGTTCCGGTTGATGTCCGCTCCGTCCACGCGGACGATCCCGCCTCCCGGGTACGGGATCCGCGCCTTCTCGACGAGATCGTCCCCCTCGACCCGGTAGATCCCGATGGAGTCGGTGTACCCGGCCACGACCTCGTCCCTGCCGTCCCGGTCCGTGTCGATCATGGCGACCGAGATCACGTCCCCGGGAATGCTGCGGCTCCGCCCGACCGTCCCGGACAGCGCCGGGATCTTCCGCCGCGCCGCCCCGCCGCCGACCGCCTCGTCGCCGAAGAACGCGAGCTTGAGCTTGGCGGAGCCCTCGATGACGAGCCGCCGGTAGACGAACGGAACGTCCTGCGCCGGCACCGGCGTCCCGGCGTCCGTCCCGGACACGACGACCGTCGTTCCCTTGCCCGGCGCCTCCACCGGCGCCAGGGTCAGGTCGAGGGACACGCTGCGCCCGATCCGGGTCACCGTTCCGTGGAGCGTATAGGTGGCCCCGAGGGCGCGCGCCTTCCGCTTCGCCTCGGCCCCGTCCGCCCGCCCCCCGCCGGGCCCGGCGAGCCGGATGTCGAAACGGTCCTGGAGCTTCTCCTTGAGCGACTGCTCGAGGCGCGTGGCGAGCGCGCCGTTGTCGAGCGTCGGCGGGCCGCCTTCCGCCCCGGGCGCGGTTCCGTCGAGGACCTCGGGGGTAAAGAGCGCGACGACCTGGTGCGCGGCCAGCGCCGGGGCCGCTTCCTGCAAGAGAGCCAGCGCGAGGAGGGCCAGGAGAGAGAGGGTCCGGACCCTCATTTGACGAGAGGCGCCACCTTTCTGAAATCGGGGGTGGCGGCCGCCTTGAGGAGCTGGAACACGGCCGTCTCCGTGCTGAACACGGTGCAGCCCGCGTCCCGGAGCGCCTGGAGCCCGCTCCGGTAGTTGTGCAGGAAGCGGGACGAGACGGCGTCGTCGAGCACGAAGACGGAGTAGCCGGCGCGCGCGGCGTCGACGGAGGTCTGGTAGACGCAGACGTGCGTTTCCATCCCGACGAGCACGATCTGGCGGCGGCCGGCGGCGGCGAGCGCCGCGAGAAACCCCTCGTCCCGGGCGCAGCTGAACGTCACCTTCTCCAGGAGCCGGTGCTCCTTGCCGGCCAGCATCTCCCGGATCTCCGGGACCGTGCGGCCGAGGCCCTTGGGGTACTGCTCGGTCACGAGGATGGGCAGGCCGAGCGCCGCGGCCGTCTCGATCATGATGCGGATGTTCTTGAGCGAGGCCGGGTAGAGCTCCGCGTGGATGGCCGGGACGAGCTTTTCCTGCACGTCCACCACGACGAGGATCGCGTCTTCCCGGTTCAGGAAATCAACCACGCCGCCCGTCCCTTCCGTCATTCCCCGGCGCGGGCCGGCGTCTCCGCCCGCGCGCACGGGATGATCTCCTCTTCCATGAGAGTCAGTTTGTCGAAGCCGGTTTCGGTCACGAGATAGCTGTTTTCCAGCCCGACCGCCCCCTCCGACGGGAAGACGAACTTCGGCTCGAGCGCGAAGACCATGCCCGCCGCGAGGACCGTCTTCGATCCCCTGGCGATGAAGGGGATCTCGTCGGCCTCGATCCCCACCCCGTGCCCGATGAACCGGACGTTGTACCCGGGCGGACCCATGAAGTTGCCGGCGAACGGGCTGTGGGACGCCATCTCCAGGCCGATCTCGTAAAGGTCGCCCGCCACCGCGCCGGGCCGGATGGCGCTCTCGATGTTCCGCATGACCTTGACGGCCATTTCGTGCGCCATGGAGAGCTTCTCCGGCAGCGCCCCGCAGACGTACGTCCGCGCCATGTCCACGAGATAGCCGTCCTGCGCCCACATCAGGTCCACGATGATCGGCTCGTTCTCGCCGAATGCCCGGTGCCCCTGCCCCACGGGGACGAAAGGAGAGGATCCCTTCCCCGCCGTCGGAAAATCCGCGTACGACGGCAGGGCGGCGTCCGGCCCCGAGATGACGCAGCCGAGCCCCACCTCCTGGTTCCACGCGCGCATCCGCGTGATCGTCGTGTGGCCCGCCGCGATCGCCTTCCCCTGGAGGAGCCCGCAAAGCTCGGTCTCCGTGATCCCCGGGCGGATCGCGAACTTCGCGCCGGTCAGGAGGCCGGAGAGCATCCGGCCGCACGCGCGGAGCGCCTCGATCTCCGACGGACCCTTCACCGCGCGGGTTTCCCGGATCTCCGTCGAGATGTCGACGGCCTTCGCTTCGGGAAACAGGGGGGCGAACCGGTTGAACGTCGCGGCCGGCATCACGTCCATCTCGAACCCGACGGAGCCGAAGGCAATCCCCTTCTTCGCGAAGTACGCCGGGATGTCGCGGGGGCTCGCGATCCGCTCGACGTGCTCGACGGCGGTCTCGGAGACCGCGCGCTCGAAGACCTTGCGCACGAAGTAGACCGGCTCCCCGTCGGCGGGAACGACGAGGACGCCCTGCTGGATCGATCCGGCGAAATAGAAGAGGTCCGCGTTCTGGACGAGGAACGCCGCGCCGACGCCGGCGCGCGCCAGCCGTTTCTGGAGCGCGTTGATCCTCGCGCTGATCTCTTCCTTTGGCGTCAGCCGGTACATCGCCGCCCCCGGTCGGGAATTTCGATACGATATCCCATCCGCGGCGGACTATGCAATGCCCGCCCTACGCTACTTCGACCAGAGCTTCTCGAGCTCCTGGTACGACTTCGGGAATTCCGCCTGGTAGCGCAGGTAGATCGGCACGGGATACCGGACGCCGCCCGCGTGGGTCTTCTCGAGCCCCTCGACCACCTCGTCGCCCATCGCGAACGGGAACGTGAACGCCATCTCGTCGTCGGCGGTCATCCCGAAGATCCGGTCCCCGTAGCACGGCAGGATGACCTGGGGCTCCCCGGTCTTCTTCCCCTTGATCACGATGTCGGCGCAGTCGCCGCGGCCCGAGAAGTCGCTCGTCAGACTCCCGCCCCGCTTGTAGAGGCAGGCGTTGAGAAGGCGCAGCACCTGCGCCGAGTTCCCGTACACCAGGACCGTGTCGGGGACGAAGTTGGCGCGCGCCAGCGGTCCCGCCACGACATGCGCGTACTCCCCCGGCTCGTACTTGGCCAGCGCATCCTCGAACCGGGCGCCGGCCTCCAGGCAGGACGCGTACATCCCTTCCGCGAGCTTCCCGGACGTGTAGTAGTCGTTCCGCTCCGCGAATCCGAACACCGCCTTGGCGATGGGACAGGAGACGTCCTCCCCGGAGAGCGCCATGGCCCACCCGTACCGCCGCGCCACAGAAATAGCTTGGCAGATCGCCATCTTGACGCCAAGATGCTTCAGCGGCACCTTAACTTTTTCCGGGAGCGGCTCGCCCGGCTTGAGCGACTTGATCCCCAGCGGAAACGTGTGGACCCTCAGGTGCTTTTCCAGGTGCCCGGCGAGGGTTGCGGCGTCCATGGCGTGCTCCTCTAATCCCACTTGCGTTTGTCGACGATCTTCTTGTCCTTGTCCGGGAGCTCGGGCCCCCTCGCGAAGACGACGTCGCCGCGCAGCCGCGTGATCTCGCGGGCGGCCTCCGCGACCTGCGCCCGGAGCGCGTCCGAGGGGGCGACCCCCGCGGCGGGAAGCACCGTGAGCACCATCCGGTCGTCGTGCCCCTCGCGCGTGATGACCACCTGGACGGCGGCCACCCCGGGGACCTTCCGCTCGATCTGCGCCACCTGCTCGGGGTGGACGAACATCCCCTTGACCTTGGTGACCTGGTCCACGCGCCCGACGATCCGCATCAGCCGGTCCGAGGTCCGCCCGCACGGGCACGGGTCCCCGGAGAAGACGGACAGGTCCCCCGTGGCGAACCGGATCAGGGGGTACGTCGCATTGGGCAGCGTCGCGACGACCTCGCCGATCTCCCCGGGGCCGACCGGCTCCCCGGTGGCCGGGTCGAGCAGCTCGAGGACGATCTCGTCGGGAATATGCATCCCCCTGGCCTCGGCACATTCGTACCCCAGGGACCCGACGTCGGCCGTTCCGTAGCACTGGCGCACCTGGATGCCGAACTCCTCCTGCAGCTTCGCCCGGAGCGACTCGGGAAGCATCTCGGCGGCGACCAGGGCGACCTGGAGGCGCAGCCCGTCCCCGGGCGCGATCCCCATCTCCCGCGCCTTCTCCAGGATCGTCATGAGGAACGACGGCGTCCCGACGTAGCCGGTCACCGCGAGGTCCCGCATGACCTGCGCCTGCATCTCCGTGTTGCCCACCCCCGCCGGGATCACGGTGCAGCCGATCCGGATCAGCGCCTCGTCGAACATGAGCCCCGCCGGGGAGAAATGGTACATGAACGTGTTCTGGACGATGTCGCCCTCCCGGAACCCGGCGGCCACGAACGCCTTCTCCCACCGCCAGTGCGACGCCTCGCGCCCTTCCGGGTCGTACGTGGGGCCGGGCGAGACGTAGATGCGCCGCATCCCGCGCGGCGGCGCGGCCGCGAGCCCCCCGAACGGCAGCTCCGCCTTCTGGATGGTCTTGAGGTCCGCCTTGCGGGTCGGCGGGATCCGCCGCAGGTCGGCGACGCCGCGGATGTCCCCGGGACGCACCCCGGCCTCGTCCATCTGGCGCCGGGCCGCCGGGGCGTTCTCGTAGGCGTGCCGGACCGCTTGCCGCACGATCTCGCTTCGGAACGCCGCCCGCTCGTCGGGTTGCATCGTCTCGCGGGCTTCGTCGTAGAATCCCCGCTTCCGGTCGATCACGAGAGCCACCTCTTCCGCCGCTTGTAATGCTTGATCTCCCTGTACGACTTCCGCGTGCCGATCTCGGTCATCCCCAGGTAGAACTCCTTGACGTCCTCGTTGTTGACGAGCTTCTCGGTCTCGCCGTCGAGGACGACCTTCCCGTTCTCCATGATATACCCGTAGCT
>JBLMWX010000050.1:0-3430 GCA_050257455.1 Gemmatimonadota bacterium
GCCAGGGGCTTCCGGAGGAGCAGAAGTCGTCCAGCCTCGTGCAGAGGTGGCTCGCGCAGAGAATCGCCCGCCCGGTGCGGAAGAGGGTCTACGCGCACTCCGGCGCCACGGTCGAGCAGGATGGACAGCGGCTCTCCCTCACCCACAGCGAAGTTCCCGACAGCTCCCCGCACGTCGCCCTCCAGGCGGAATGCGTTCCGAACCCCGGCGCGGTCCGCCTGGTCGTCGTCAACGGATGCATCAACGACGTCGACGCGACGTCCATTTTCGATCCCACCACGGACGCGGATCCGGGCGCGATCGAATCGGCGTGCGCCTGCAAGTGCGGAGCGCCGATGAGGAATCTCCTCACGAGGATCGCGAGGCGTTTTCCCAACGCCCGCGTGGTCGTCCCGGGCTATTATCCGTTCTTCTCGCGGGAGACGCCCAAGATGTCCCTCCGGTTCGTGACCCTGCTCTTTCTCCTGTTGGCCGATTCCCCGAACGAGCCCCCCTCGTGGTCCGTATGCGGCGAGCGGCTGATCGGAAAATCCGCGGCATGGTACCAGGCTTCCGACGCGACGCTGTCCAGGGCGGTGGACGAGGCGAACCGCGAGCCGGGAGTTTCGGGGAGGGTGGTCTTCGCGCCCATCCCCGTCCTGGCCGGGAATGCCTACGGCGCACCCCAAAGTCTCCTGTGGGGGGTCACGGAGCACGACAACGTTGCCCTCTCGAGGTGGTGGGAGTGCCTGCGGCGGGACAAGATCATGGATCGGATGCGGTGCATCAACGCCTCGGCGTTCCACCCCAACGCGGCGGGCGCCAGGGTCTACGCGGACGCCATCGTCCGCGCCCTCGATCCGCCGGCGATGGTCGCAACCCCCGACGAACAGGAGGCCCGATGACGACCGTCCGCGCGATCCGCAAGGTGTGGAAGAGCAGGCCGACCGTCGAAGGGGCCGGGGTTCATCTCAAGAGAGCCTTCGGTTTCGACCAGGTGCCGCTGCTCGACCCATTCCTCCTGCTGGACGACTTCCACTCCGCGGACCCCGCGCGGTATCTCCCGGGGTTCCCGTGGCATCCCCATCGGGGGATCGAGACGATCACCTACGTCCTCCAGGGCACCGTGGAACACGGCGACAGCATGAACAACCGGGGGGTCATCGCGCCGGGCGACGTTCAATGGATGACCGCCGGCAGCGGCATCATCCACCAGGAGATGCCGAAGGGGGACGACCAGGGGAGGATGTGGGGCTTCCAGCTCTGGGCGAACCTGCCGGCCGCCGGCAAGATGATGGATCCCCGTTATCGCGAGGTGAAGGCTGCCGAGATCCCCGAAGCCGTGGTTGCGGGCGGCGCGAGGGTCAAGGTCGTCTGCGGGCGGGTCGACGGCGCCCGGGGGCCCGTGCGCGACATCGTCACCGATCCGGAGTACCTCGACGTGGCCGTTCCGGCGCGCGGGACGTTCAGCCGCCGGATTCCGCGGGGCCGCAACGCCTTCGCCTATGTCGTCGCCGGGGCCGGCTACTTCGACCCCGGCCGGGATCCTTACGCCCGCGACGCGGTCGGCGCGGGCTGGTACGACATGGACCGGAGCTGCCTCTGCCGCCCCGAGACCCTCGTCCATTACGGGGACGGCGACGAGATCGCCGTCGCGGCGACGGAGGAGGCGGTCCGCTTCCTCCTCGTCTCGGGAAGGCCGATCGGCGAGCCGGTCGCCTGGTACGGCCCCGTCGTCATGAACACGCGCGAGGAACTGCGGACCGCCTTCGAGGAGTACGCGGCGGGAACGTTCCTCCGGCACCGGTGAGCCGGCGCCCCGCGCACGGGGATCCCGGCGGGGCCGATCCTTCGCGGGACCGCGCCCGCCGGGCGGCGGCCGCTCAGAACTTGTAAGTCCAGCGGAACGTCGTCCGGCTTCCCTGCGGCCTGTTCTCCACGGCGCTCTCGAACGCGGTCTTGAGCCCCATGGAGAAGTTCGGGGTGACGATCCAGTGAACCGCGGGGCCCCACCCGAACACCTGTTCCTCCGTCCCGCTCCCCTTCACGCCGTCGACCTCGTCCTCGCTGACCTGCCGAAGATAGTAGCCCGCGAGCGCCGCGCGCCAGTTCTTCGCGACCTCGTACTCGAACGAGTAGTTGAAATGGAACGCCTGCCCGGGCTTGACCTTGGTGTCGTCGTTCTCGGTGCTGTACGTGTAGTGGATCCGCCAGGACGTCGAGAACTGCGGTGTCAGGAACCACGTGAAGGCGTAGTACGGTTCGATCACCCAGAGGTTCGACCCCGGGTTCAGGATCTTCGTTTCGTCATACTGCCCGGTCGGCATCGACACGTCGAGCTCGAGCCTGTGGAGGAACGGCCGGCCGAACAGCTTGGTGTCGAACCACTGGAGGAAGGGCCCGACGGTCAGGTCGCCGAGCCACGCCGGGTTGGAACTGATGTCGGGCCCGCCCGTCGTGAAGGTCCCCGAACCGCTGATCGCCACGACGGGGAGCAGCACGTCCGCGCCGATGTGCCCCCCGAGGATCCTGTGCCCGTAGACGTGGACGAACTGGTTCATCGCCAGGACGCTCGCGGCCTCGGGGTCCCCGGAAATGTCGTTCCCGTCGTTGTCCTTGAACTCGTCGGCCTGGTACGCCTGGATATATTGGGTGAAATACGTGCCGGGCCCGGGAAGGGCGCCGTCCAGGATGTCGGTCAGTCCGAGGTTCAGGGGAGGCTGGTTGAACGCGAGCGCGGGCGACGCGAACAGGAGCGCGACGAGCCCCGCGACTGCCGGAACCGCATTCCGTGCCTTCATCGATCCCTCCTCTCGACGGGAATATATCGGAAAAACCGCCCGGGACCCGCTTGGCGCACGGAGCGTTCTCCCCCGGTCCCGCGCCTGCCGGTGGCATTCCCGGAACCTGTGCCATATCATTAGCGATGAGACATCGTCAACAGGAAAGCGTCGGAAACCCCTTGCGGGGCCGACCCAAGGAGCGGGGATCGCCCGATGTCAGGGAGGACGACCGGCGTCTTCTACCATCCGTCCTTCTCCCGGCGCAGCTACCTGACGACCGGGGCGCGGCTCGCCGACTTCCCGGCGGCGCTCGACGGAGTTCTGGCCAGCGGACGGGTCCGCCTGTACGAGCCGGGACCCGTCCCGCGTGAACTCGTCCTCAAGGTCCACACCACCACACTGATCGAGGGCGTCAAGGGCGATCCGCTCTGCGCGACGGCCTGGCACTCCGCGGGCGGCGTGGTCGCGGCGGGGGAAAAGATCGCGGCGGGGGAGATCGCCAACGCCTTCGCGTTCATCGGAGCCGGCGGGCATCATGCCGGCAGAAGCTATTTCGGGGGGTACTGCTGCTTCAACGACGTCG
Organism: Gemmatimonadota bacterium; assembly: GCA_050257455.1. GTDB lineage: Bacteria > Desulfobacterota > Deferrimicrobia > Deferrimicrobiales > Deferrimicrobiaceae > JBLMWX01. Next base: position 3,346 of record JBLMWX010000050.1, read on the forward strand.
CGCTCTGCGTCGTCAATCTCCGGGAGAAGTGCGGACTGAGACGATTCGCCATCCTCGACACGGACGCGCACCACGGGGACGGCAC
>JBLMWX010000051.1:0-3474 GCA_050257455.1 Gemmatimonadota bacterium
ACGGAGCTGCTCAAGGACGGGTTCGTCGCCCAGGCCGACGTGGACAACGCGCAGACCGACTACGATACCGCCGTGTCCCAGGTGCAGGCGGCGGCGGCGCAGGTCGAGCAGGCCAAGGGCGCGCTGTCCGTGGCGTCGACGAACCTCGGCTACACCACGATCTACTCCCCGGTCAACGGCACGGTGGTGTCGCGGAACGTGGACGTCGGCCAGACGGTGGCCGCCAGCTTCCAGACCCCCACCCTCTTCACGATCGCCCAGGACCTGACGAAGATGCAGATCGACACGAACGTGGACGAGGCCGACATCGGCAGCACGACGGTGGGGCAGGCGGCGAACTTCACCGTGGACGCGTACCCGGAGAGGACGTTCACCGGGAAGGTGATCCAGGTCCGCAACGCCCCGATCATCACCCAGAACGTGGTGACGTACGACGTCGTCATCGCGGTGGACAACAAGGAGATGCTGCTCAAGCCGGGGATGACGGCCAACGTGTCGATCGTCACGCGGACGGTCAAGGATGCGCTCAGGATCCCCAACGCCGCCCTCCGGTACAGGCCGTCGGGCAAGGGGAAGACCGAGGGGAGGAAGGAGGCGGCGGGGCCGCGCGTCTACGTCATCGGTCCCGACAAGATGCCCCTCGCCGTCGCGGTGAAGCTCGGGATCACCGACGGGAACTTCACGCAGCTCGTCGAGGGGAACGTGAAGGAGGGGGACGCGCTCATCACGGACGAGGAACGCGGCAAGGCAGCGTCCGCGAACGGCGGGCCCCGCGGGCTCGGAGGATTCCGCTGATCGTGTCCGGGCCGGTCATCGAAATCGTCGGCCTCGGCAAGACCTACCGTCTCGGAGAGGTGGAGGTGGAGGCGCTCAGGGACGTCACCATCGCGATCGACCCGGGGGAGTTCGTCGCCGTCATGGGCGCGTCCGGATCGGGCAAGTCGACCCTGATGAACATCCTCGGGTGCCTCGATCGCCCCACGGCGGGCGCTTACCGCCTCGGCGGCAAGGACGTCTCGGAGATGAGCAAGAACGCCCTCGCGGACATCCGGCGGAAGCAGATCGGCTTCGTGTTCCAGAGCTACAACCTCATCCCCCGCATGGACGCGCTGGAGAACGTGGAGCTCCCGATGGTGTACGAGGGCGTCCCCTCGGCAAGCCGGCGGCAGCGGGCGCGCGAGGCGCTTCGGGCCGTCGGCCTGCAGGAACGGGCCCACCATCTCCCCTCCCAGATGTCCGGCGGCCAGCAGCAGCGCGTGGCGATCGCGCGGTCGATCGTCAACTCCCCTTCCCTGCTTCTCGCCGACGAGCCCACCGGCAACCTGGACACCGCCGCCGGCGACGAGATCATGGGGGTCTTCCAGAGCCTGAACGAGGAGCGCGGGATCACCGTCGTCCTCGTGACGCACGAGCCGGACATCGCGCAGTTCGCCAAGCGGATCGTCCGCTTCCGCGACGGCCGCCTCATCCTCGACGAACCCGTCGCCACCCGGCGGCGCTACGAGCGGCAGGACCGGGCGGAAGCCCCCGAGGGGAGCGCGCCGCCCGCGGGGACGAAGCCGAGGGTCGAGCCGTGAACCTGCTGTCCGCCGCGAAAGTGGCCTACAGGTCCCTGCGCGCCAACAAGATGCGCTCGGGGCTCACGATGCTCGGCATGATCATCGGGGTGGCCGCCGTGATCGCCATGGTGGCCGTCGGCGCCGGGGCGAACGAGCGGATCGCCGCCCAGATCGCCTCCATCGGCTCCAACCTCATCCTCGTCATCCCGGGGAGCACCACGTCCGGGGGCCTCCGTTCCGGGTTCGGCGGAACGCCGACCCTGACGATGGGCGACGCCAAGGCGATCCGGGACATCTCCGCCGTCCGCTATGCCGCCGCCTCCACGCGGGGCAGCGCCCCGGTCGTCTACGGCAACCAGAACTGGAGCACGATCATCCAGGGGGTGACCCCCGAGTACTTCGCCATCCGCGACTGGACCCTCGCGGCGGGCCGGATCTTCGGCCCCGAGGACGTGGACGCGTCCACCAAGGTCGCCGTCCTGGGGCAGACGGTCGCGCAGAATCTCTTCGGCGGCGAAAACCCCGTCGGAAAGATCGTCCGGATCAAGAAGGTCCCGTTCACCGTGGTCGGCCTCCTCGATCCGAAGGGGCAATCCCCCGGGGGCCAGGACCAGGACGACACCGTCATCGTCCCCATCACGACGGCCCAGAAGAGACTCTTCGGCACGACGCACATCGGCACGGTCGGGGCGATCCTCGTCCAGGCGACGGGCCCCGACACGATCCAGGACGCCGAGCGCGAGGTGACCGCGCTGATCCGCCAGCGCCACCGGATCGGCCGGGGGCAGGACGACGACTTCTCGGTCCGGAACCTCTCCGAGATGCTCTCCGTCGCCGAGGCCTCCACGCGCATCATGAGCCTCCTCCTCGGGGCGATCGCGTCGGTCTCCCTTCTCGTCGGCGGGATCGGCATCATGAACATCATGCTCGTCTCCGTGACGGAGCGAACGCGGGAGATCGGGATCCGGATGGCCGTCGGGGCCCGCGAGCGGGACATCCTCCTCCAGTTCCTGATCGAGGCGGTGGCGCTGGCCCTGACCGGCGGCGCCGTCGGAATCATCCTGGGGATCGGGGGCTCCTCGCTGATCTCCTACTTCGCGAAATGGTCCACGATCGTCCTGCCGAGCGCCGTCTTCATGGCGTTCGGCTTCTCCGCGGCCGTGGGGATCTTCTTCGGTTTCTATCCCGCCCGGAAGGCGTCCCGCATGGACCCGATCGAGGCGCTCCGCTACGAGTAGGACCGGCGGCCGTCCCGTCGTCAGCGCCGGTGGCAGACGGCGCAGAGCGACATCCCCTCCCCCTCGACGACGAACCGGTGCCGCCGGGCGCCCTCGTCCGCGCCGGCCTGGAGGTGGGGATTGTGGCAGGTGGTGCAGGTGATCCTCCCCCGCCCGTCCAGCTTGAAGGCGTCCGGCAGGGCCGTCTTGGGCGCGACCATGTGGTCGACCCCGGCCGGGTGGCCCGTCTGGGCGTGGCACCGGAGACAGATGAGGCGGGTGTTCGAGATGAAGGAGACGCGCGCCGCCTCCTCGTTGGTGGGGTCGGTCATCGTGTCGTGGCAGAACCGGCACGTGCTGCGGTCCGAAACCGTCGCGTGCGGGTTCCGGCCGGAGAGGTCGGCCTTGTCGTGGCAGCGGAAACAGATGGCGTTGACCGGCTGCCCGGGCTCCCTCCCGCGCATGGCGACGCCGCTTCCCCCTTTGGGCGTCGGGTCGTGGCACGTCGTGCACTTGATCTTGCCGTCCGCCGAGAGGGCGAGGTCCCGCCCGGGGCTCATCCCGGCCGCCAGCCCGACGAGAATGGGGTGGCACGAGTCCATCCCGCCGTGGCACGACAGGCAGATCTGCAGGTCGTCGCCGGCGTAGCGGAGGTTCTTCCGCATGAGGTCGTCCTTCGTCGACATCTCGAGGTGGCA
>JBLMWX010000052.1:0-10029 GCA_050257455.1 Gemmatimonadota bacterium
GGATCCCGTGGACGATTCGCTCGCCGAAACGCGTCGTCGCCGCATAATCCTTCGAGATGTGGACCGGGTTCCTGTCCCCCGTGATCCCGGCGAAGAGGTAGACGTCCTCCTCCGTGAACACTTTCGTCATCTCCGCCGAGTCGCCGACCTTGTACACGCATCCCCCTCCGGTGAAAAACAGAACGGTGTATGGCAAGTCCCGTGCCGGGCCGCCCCATCGCCCCGGGGACAGGACATCCTCAGCGCTTAATCCCCTGTAACTGGTACTCTATTTGCTGATCTCATACCGAAACCGTGTTTACGTCGCCTGCTGTACCCAAAATGTTACATCCAGGGCGACCGAATCGATGTCCGGGCGCCAAATCGGACGCTCGAGAGAGGACATCCGATTGACGTACCTGAATAGATACATGTAGCAAAAAGGGTACACAACAGGGCGGTCGACGGAGGCCGACGTGAACCTTGCGGTGCTCCCGGCGCGGCACGCCGGTTATCGGTCGGGCCACACCGCCGTCGTCATCGGGGCGCCGAGCGACAAGTGGGGCGAGACCCCCGTGGCGGCCGTGATCCTGGCCCGGCCCGGCGCCGCCTCCGGGGAGGAGATCCGGTCGTGCGTCAACGCCCGCGTGGAAGCCCGGTACCAGCAGCTCCACGACGTGACGATCGTGGACGACTTCCCGCGCAGCGCCGCCGGCAAGACGCTGAAGCGGGTGCTGCGGGACCGTTACGGCCCCGGGCGGTAGCGGGCGGGGCGCGAGGCCGGCCGCCGCGCCCTCACTCCCGCGCCGCGGCGATCCCGTACCGCTTCATCTTCTCGTAGAGCTTCACGCGGTGGATCCGGAGGAGGTCGGCGGCCCGGGACTTGTTCCCCCGCGCCGCCTTGAGGGCCGTTTCGATCGCCAGCTTCTCGGCGTCGGCCCTGGCCGAGGCGAGGGAACCCGGGACGACCGCCTTGACCGGGGCCGACGACGCCATGAGAAGCTGCGGCGGCAGGTGCTCGGGAAGGAGGACGTCGCTCCGCGTCATGGCGACGGCGCGCTCGAGGACGTTGCGCAGCTCCCGCACGTTGCCGGGCCACTCCCACGACCGCAGGACGTCGAGAGCACCTTCGGAGAGCCGCCGCTTCGGCTCCCCGGAGTCGGCCGCGAGGTTGGCCAGGATCCGGGCCGCGATCTCCCCGATGTCCTCGCGGCGCTCGCGCAGCGGCGGGATGCGGATGGGGATGACGTTCAGCCGGTAGTAGAGATCGGCCCGGAACTTTCCCTCCCCGACGAGTTCCTCGATGCCCCGCGCGGTGGCCGCGATGACGCGGATGTCCACGCGGCGCGCCACGGTCCCCCCCACGCGCTCCACCTCGCGCTCCTGGAGGATCCGCAGCAGCTTCGCCTGCATCGGGAGCGGCATGTCGCCGATCTCGTCGAGAAACAGCGTCCCCCCGTTCGCCATCTCGAACTTGCCCGGCTTGCCCCCGCGCTTCGCCCCGGTGAACGCCCCCTCCGCGTACCCGAACAGCTCCGACTCGAGGAGCTCCGCCGGCACCGCCGCGCAGTTGAGCTTGATGAACGGGCCGCTCCCCCGCGGCCCCGCCGCGTGGATCGCGTGGGCGAACAGCTCCTTTCCCGTGCCCGTCTCCCCCCGGAGCAGGACGGTCGAATCGGTCCGCGACGCCCGGAGCGCCTCCTCCTTGGCAGCCGCGATGGCGGACCCGGACCCCACAACGCTGTCGAACGTGTACCGCGCGCCGCGCAGCGAGGAGAGCTCCTCCTCGTAATACTTGACCTTCGACTCCAGGAGGTTGAGCTTTCCCGCGAGCTGCCGGAGCTGCTCGACGTCCTTGAAGACGACCCGGCCGTAGGCCCCGACAACGCGGTCGCCGTCCCTGAGCGGGATCCGGTTGACGATCACGTCCCGCCCCCGGATCGTCTGCGCCTCCCCCATCTCCGCGACGCCGGTGCGGACGACGACGTGCATCCGGGTGTTCTCGATCACCTCCGTGACATGCCGTCCGACGGCCTCCGCGACGGTCGTGCCGTTGAACTCGGCGTACCCCTCGCTCATCATGGTGATGACGCCGCCCGCGTCGACGGCGACCATCCACTCCCCCGCCCCCGCGAGAAGCTCCTCGAGCGTACCCAGGATGATCTTCGTCGAGTCGAGCTCCCGCGAGATCTTCTCCATCTCGGTGATGTCCTGGAAGATGGAAACGGCGCCCACGAGCGCGCCGCCGCTCACGATCGGCGACCGGTTCGTGAGCACCGTGCGGGAGCCGATCGCCTGCGGCCTCCCGGCCTCCGGGCTGCCCGTCCGGAGGACGTTCATGAGCCCCGAGTTGGGGACGATCGACAGGAGGCTGCGCCCGAGCGCCTCGTCCTTCGGCACCCCGAGGAGGCGCGCCGCCGCCTCGTTGAAGACGACGATTCTGCCCTCCAGATCGATCGCCAGGACCCCGCTTGCCAGGGAGTCGAGGACGATCCCGAGGAACCCGTTCCCCGCTTCAGGCACGTCGCGCCCTCTCTCCCGCGCCGGGTCCCGCGCCCCCCCTTCCCACGGGGCACGCCGCCTGGCATGCGAAGCAGTAATAGTAGTTGCCCGTCATGAAGTTCTGCCACAGATCGAGGGACAGCGGTCCCCCCGTCATCTCGCGCCGCTTGTCCGGCGGCGCTTCGACGAGATCGAGGAGGAACCGCCGCCACGCGCGGTACCCCCCGGAGAAGATCCGGTCGCCGCAGCGGCGCTTGTCGATCGCCCCGTCCCCCGAAAGGGCCCCCGCGGGGCAGGCGTCGACGCAGCGGCGGCAGCGGGTGCACGGCGTGTCCGCGAGCGGCGCGCCGGGCGTCACCTCCGCCTCGGTCACCACGCCGCCGAGCCGGATTGCGGGCCCGAACTCCGGCGTCACCAGCAGGCCGCTCTCCCCGTACCCGCCGATTCCGGCGGCGACGGCCGCCCCGCGCCAGTCCACCGCCCCCTGCATCCCGGATTTCGGGGGCGCCATGTCGATGGGGATGAACGCGGGGACCGCCGCGGCGCGCAGCCCCCGGCGCTCCAGCCACAGGGCGACGGCATGGGAGGCCCGCGCCGCTTCGTCGTATGCGTGGATCGTGTCGTACTGGGCGACCTGGAGATTCCGGGAATCGATCGCGGCGCGCGAGTGCGGTGCCGCCAGGACGATCACCGACCGGGCGCCGGGGAGGATCCGCTCGATCTCCGTCCCGCCGGTCCCCGGCATCCCGACGGGCGCGGCCCCGCAGACCGGCGCGCCGTGCGCCGCGGCGACCGCGGACACCTCTGGAAGCGCGATCATCGCCGTCCCCCCCCCGATCCGTTCCTGGAGATTCCATTCTAACCGCTTTGGAGATGCGTTCCCAACACCCCGGTTCTCTGTGATAATGACGGGGCGACGATTCGCCGGGGGAGGAACCGGGGACCGATGGAAGAGCGAGGGGCGGGGCACGTCCGGGCGTTCTTCGAGGCGGCGGGGATCGCGAAGGAGATCCGTTCCTTCGACGAGCCGACGCACAATTCCGAGCTCGCCGCGAAGTCGCTCGGCGTCGCGGTCGGGCAGATCGCGAAGACGATCCTCCTCATGGTCGACGACGCGCCCGTGGTGGTCGTGATCTCCGGCGACAGGCGGGTGGACTTCAAGAAGGTGAAGGCGCTTCGGGGCGGGCGCAAGGTACGGCTGGCGGGGCCGGAGGACGTGACGTCCCGCACGGGCTTCAAGGTCGGCGCCGTTTCCCCGGTGGCGCTCCCCGACGGGATCCCCGTCTACCTGGATGCGTCGCTCAGGCGCTTCGAGACGGTCTACCCGGCCGCGGGCGAGACGAACAACATGTTCGTCACCACTCCGGCGGAGCTCCTCGGCCTCTCCCGCGCCTCGGAAGCGGACCTCGCCCGGGACGAGCCGTAGGCGGCGCGCCCGGGGCCGGCCGCGGCGTCTCCCGGCGACGGCCGGGCGGTCGCCGGGAACGGGGGCCGCGACGTCATCCCGGCTCCCGCGACTCGACCCGGAGGACGCGGATCAGGCGCGACAGGTAGGTCGGGGAGAGGCCGAGGAGATCGGCGGCCTTCGTCTTGTTCCCTCCCGCCTGCCGGATCGCCCTGCGGATGATCGCCCGCTTGTGTTCCCGCACCGACTCGTGGAAGCGCGTCTCCTCGGGGGTCGCCGGCTCCTCCTCGATATCCGCAAGGGCCAGGCAGAGGTCGGGCGGGGTGATCTCCTCCCCCTCGGACAGCGCGACGGCGCGCCCGATCGCGTTCTCGAGCTCCCGGATGTTGCCCGGCCAGTGGTACTTCCCGAGGATCTCCGCGGTCTCGGCCGCCAGCTGCCGCCGTCCCCCTCCCATCTCGGCGGCGGCGCGCGCGAGGAAGAACTCGGCCAGGGCGAGGACGTCCTCGCGGCGCGATCGCAGCGGCGGCAGGTGGATCGGGATCCCGTTGATCCTGTAGTAGAGGTCCTCCCGGAACCGGCTGTCCTCCGTCGCCTTCTTGAGGTCCCTGTTGGACGCGCAGATGAGGCGCACGTCGGCGGTCAGGGTCTTCACCCCGCCGACGCGCTCGAACTCCCGGTCCTGGAGGACCCGCAGCAGCTTCCCCTGCATCGCGTAGGGAACCTCCCCGACCTCGTCGAGAAAGAAGGTGCCGCCGTCGGCGAGCTCGAAGCGCCCCGGTTTCGACGTCACGGCCCCCGTGAACGCCCCCTTCTCGTAGCCGAAGACCTCCGCTTCCCAGAGCGTCGGCGGGATGGCGGCCCCGTTGATCTTGATGAACGGGCCGTCCCGGCGGGCGCTGATGCGGTGGATCGCCCGCGCCACGAGCTCCTTCCCGGTCCCCGTCTCCCCCGTGATGAGCACGGAGAAGGGGGAGGCGGCGGCCTTCTCGATGAGCTTGCGCAGGTCGAGCCAGGCGGGCGAGCGCCCGACCATCCCGAACCACTCGTCGGCTCCGCCGGAGACTCCCTCCCGGTCGGACACGGCGGCCGTGCGGACGGCGTTCCCCACGACGCGCAGGAGCTCCGCCTCGTCGAACGGCTTCGTGATGTAGTCGAACGCCCCCGACCGGATCGCCTCCACCGCGTCGCCGATCGTCCCGAAGGCGGTGACGAGGATGACCGGCATCTCGGGGCGCTTCTCGCGGCAGTGGCGGAACAGCGCCAGGCCGTCCGTCTTCGGCATCCGGATGTCCGAGACGAGGGCGTCCGCGCGGTTCCCCGAGAGCCAGCCTATCGCGGCGGCGCCGTCCGCGGCCTCCGCGACGTCGTACCCTTCCCGGGCGAGCATCGCCTTGACGACGCGCCTCAGGTTCCGGTCGTCCTCCGCGACGAGGATTTTCCCTTTCATCGCGTCATCCCTCCGGAAGCTTCACCGTGAACCGGCTTCCCTTGCCGGCCACGCTCTCGACGGCGATCGCGCCGCCGTTCTCCTCCACGATCCGCCTGCAGATCGCGAGCCCCATCCCGACCCCGCGCTCCCGTGTCGTATGAAACGGGCGGAACAGCTGGCCCCGGTCCGTCTCCGCGATCCCGGTCCCGCTGTCCTCCACCGCGACGCGGGCCTCCCCGCCGTTCGCGCTCACCCGGACGGTCAGGTCCCCTCCCTCGGGCATCGCCTCGACGGCGTTGGTCAGCAGGTTGAAGACCACCCGCTCCATCTCGGCGGGATCGGCGTTGACCTTCGGCGGGACTTCCGGGATCACGACGTGCGTCCGGATCGCCGCCATCGCTTCCCCCTTCTCGCGCCTCAGGCGCGCCACCGCCCGCTCCACCGGTTCCCGCAGGGAGATCGTCCGGGGAACGCGCTCCGCGGGGCGCGCGTACTCGAGGAACTCCGTGACGACGCCGTTCAGCCGGTCCGCCTCCTCCACGATGATGTCCAGGAATTCCCGGTGCCGCGGCGGCGCCTCCCGCGAGAGGAACTGGGCGGCCCCCTTGATGACGCCGGCCGGATTGCGGACCTCGTGGGCCAGCCCGGCCGCGAGCTCGCCCACCGTGGCGAAGTGCTCGCGCCGCTGGATCCGCTGCTTCTGGCGGACGTTCTCCACCGCGAGGCCGATCCCCTCGAGAAACGGGATCAGGAGCTCCATTTCCCGGAACGACGGCGTCTTCTCCTTCCACAGGAACAGCGCAACGCCCGCGAGGTCGCCCCGGAGGAAGATGGGAAAGGAGGCGGCCCAGGAATCGTCCCAGATGGCCACGTCGGCCGCCCGCGACCCGCCGTGCTCCATGAAACGCAGGGACGGGAACCGGCTGTGGTAGCGGGCGAGGGCGCGCAGGTACTCGTCGGCGCGCACCGGCAGGGTCCCGATCCCCTCGTCGGTTCCGCCCTCCGGCCGGATCCAGAGCGACGCCTTCGCGACGAACGGGACCCCGGACAGCCCGTCCTCGACGGCCCGCGCGATCTCGGCCAGGGACGACGCGTCGGGGAGGCGCTTCGCGCAATCCCCCAGCCGGGACTGGACGCTGCGCGACTCCCGGACGAGAAGGTCCGAGGAGATGCCGCCGAGCTTCCGCATGAGCACGGGGTAGAACGTGAGCAGGAAGAAGGAGATGAGGAACACCCCCGCCAGCGGGAACCAGAACTTGCGCCCGGAAGCGAGCTCGAGCCCGCCGAAGACGACCGCGAACGCGAAGACCTGGATCACGAGGATGATCGCCCGCCCGACGATGTCGGGAAACTCGAAGAAGTGCAGGTGGAGGATCCCCGTCGCCATGAAATAGAAGAAAAGCAGGACCGCGAACGCCCCCAGGGGTGGGAAGGAGATCCCGGTCCCCGGGAGGAAGTTGAGGGGCGCCACGAGGCTCGCGATGCCGCCTCCCACCAGGAGAAACTGGTACTTCTTCCGCTCGATCGCCGACGGCCTTGCCCGGAACCCGTGCCGGACGACGATGTGGAGCGCCAGGCCGAGGTACGGGTAGACGTAGGCGAGGGCCGCGACGTTCCACCACGGCGAGGCGAACAGCCGGGCGTCGAGGATCGTGAGGGCGAAGGCCGCGCTGCACCAGACCCCGGCGAGAAACGCCTTGGTGAACCACCGCGGGCGCGTCGGGACGGCGGCCCCGCTGTACCGCAGCGCAAAGGGGGGGATGAACATGACCGCCCCGAGGCTCACCTGGTGCCAGAACTGGGACTGGATCGTCTTCCAGAGGTATTCGGGGAAGCACCAGAGGAAGATGAGGAACGACAGGTCCGCGAACGCGCGCGCCTCCGTGTCGTTCTTCGCCCAGACGCGCAGGTACCCCGCGATCGCGAGTGCGACGATCGCGGCGACCAGGCTCCCCTGTGCGTAATAATCCAACGTCCCCCCCCGGCGTCGCCCTTAATGAAAACGGGCTACCCCGGACGCCGCCCCGGATAGCCCGCGCGTCGCCTGTCCGCCCGGCGCCGGCCCTACCTCAGCCGGCCCTCCGCGGCCTTCCAGGCGACGTTCCTGAAGAACGCCGCAATGTAGTCCGCCCGCTTCAGGCCGTAGTCGATCATGAAGGCGTGCTCGAACACGTCCATGACGAGGATCGGCGCCGCGCCCGCGATGTTGCCGACGTCGTGCTCGTTGACCCACAGGTTCACGAGGCGGCCGGCGGCGGCGTCCTGGTAAAGGACGACCCAGCCGATCCCGCGCATCGCGCCCGCGGCGCGGAAATCGGCCTCCCATTTCTCGACGCTGCCGAACTCCGCCGCGAGCGCCTTCCCCAGGCGTCCCGCGGGGTCGAGCGCCTCCTTCCCGCCGAGGTTCTCGAAGTAGAGCTCGTGGAGGCGCATCCCGTTGAACTCCCACCCGAGCCTCCGCTTGAGCTCCGCGTACTCCGGCGTTCCCGTCTTTCCCTCCGACAGCATGGCGCCGAGGGTGTCGAGAAGCTTGTTGGTGTTCGCCACGTAGCCCTGGTAAAGCGTGAAATGGTTCTTGAGGAGCGTTTCGCTGAACCCGGCCATCCCGACCAGGTTCCCGTAGTCCTTCGCCGCGTACGGCATCGCAAGTCCTCCTTTCCGCTGGCCCTCGCATGGGCGGCAGGCAGATCGATACGCAGTTCCGGGCAACAGGGATATTCTGCATCAAGCGGCGCGCGGGGTGGGAAGATTTCTCCGAAGGACAAGGGCGCCCCGGGAGAGCCCCGGGGCGCCATCGCGTCCGCGCCGATGGACCGTCGCCGGCCGGTCGACGCCGGCTATTTCTTCGACCGCTTCCTGCGCCCCTCCGCCAGCTTCTCGGCGAGCCCAAGCTTCTGGGCGATCTTCTTCTTGGCCTCGGAATAGTTCCGGGCCACGAGGGCAGTCTTGGACGGAACCTTGAATTTCTTCCGGTAATCCTTGGGCGTCATGTTGTGGCTGATCGCCAGGTGCTTTTTCAACGTGGTAAATCCTTTGCCGCATTCCATACAAAAGACCTTCTCGGGACCGAACGCCGCATCGAGCGGGATGGCGGGCTTGACTTCCTGGGGAATCGCTCCCGAAACTTCGCCCTCGACGCCGACCAATGCACTCAGTTTCTGAAACACCGCCTGGATCTCGTCAAGGAGATCCTCGCGGTTCATCTCATTCATGGACGCGTGCGCCGACACAATTTCCGTGGTCAGCTCGACGATCACTTTCTTGTCCATTGGCCCCTCCGCCAGAAGATTGATGATTCATCTTTTCAAAAACCATGTCGCGCTGTCAAGGCGCGGGCAAAAGGGCAATCGGCCTCCTAAAAAAGGAGGCCGCGAGCGTTCATCCGTACCTCGGCCGTCCGGACCCGCGTGCACCGACCATCAGATCAAGAGCGGCGCCTGGAAGCCGCCGGCTTCACGGCCTTCGCGCGGCGCCGTTCCGTCACCGGGATCCCCCCGATCCCCCAGTTGTCGGTGTCCACTTCGTCGATGACGACGACCGTCGTCTCCGGGTTCTTGCCGAGGACGTCGGCCAGGACCCGGGTCATGCGGCGGATCACCTCCGCCTTCCGCTCCGCGGTCGCCCCTTCCCGCGTGATCTTCACGTTCACGTACGGCATAACCCCTCCTGGAAACGTGGAATACGTTCGTACGGCTTGGCAACGAATGCCCGCAGGCGCGAGGCGGATGGCGTACCGCTGCCGCGACACCGGGGCCCGGGGTCCTCCCGCGGCGCAGCACCTTCCGGGCAAGCCCGGTTCAGGCAACCGCGTTCCGAACCGGAGCGCGCGGTCACCGCAGGGTGTAGCCGGCCGCGAAGTAGAGCCCGAACGCGGCGAGCACGAGGCCGTGGTGGACGGTCCCGTCCCGGAGGGCCCGGGCCGCCTCGGCCCGGGAGAGGATCGCGACCTCGATCCGCTCGTACGCGTCGAATCGCGGCGGGCCGGCGCGGCGCGCCCCGGTCGCGAGATAGGTGTGGCACCGGTTGTTCTGGAGCGCGGGGTTCGGCGTGACGAACCCGAGGGACTCCCATGCCGCCGCCTCGAATCCGGTCTCCTCGCGAAGCTCCCGCTCCGCGGCGGCCAAGGGATCGCGGTCGGCAGCGTCGATCGCGCCGCCCGGGATCTCCAGGGTGACCTCCCGGATGCCGTGCCGGAACTGGCGGATGAAGACGAGGTTCCCCTCCGCGGTGACGGGAATGACGTTGATCCAGTCGGACGTGCGGATCACCGTGAAGTCGTTCGTCCGCCCGGTTTCCTCGAGCCGGTAGAGATCGTGGTCCACGGAGATGAGCCGATCGGAGAATTTCCGCTTGCTGTGCAGCAGTGTCCAGAGTGTCTGCATGGTCCTTCATCTTACCATCTTGCCGAGATCCCGTTCCGCGTCCCGGCGATCGGGGGTAGAATGCCTGGCATGCCGGTTCCCAGCGCCGTTCCCGCGCCGGTCCTCGCCGCCTGCGCCCTGACGTTCGTCCTGTACATCGGAGCGTACATCCGGCTTCCGCTCGTTCCGCTGTTCGCGAGCGAGCTCGGGGCCTCCACGGTCCAGGTCGGCATGATCAACGCCGGTTTCATGCTCGCGGCCGCCGCGCTCTCCCTCCCGCTCGGGCTGGCCTCCGACCGGCTCGGCCGGCGGCGGCTCGTCCTGTCGGGGATGGTCGCCTCTGCGCTCAC
>JBLMWX010000053.1:0-3559 GCA_050257455.1 Gemmatimonadota bacterium
AGCGACAGGATCACGCTCACGAGCAGGGACGTGGCCAGCGGGAAATAGAAGGTGACGTTCCCCCGCCGGAACGTGAAGTCGCCCGGAAGGCGGCCGAACCACCCGATCTTGCCGCCCAGCATCAGGAGGAGGCCCAGCCCGGCGATGACGAGCCCGATGACGATGAGGATCTTTCCGAACGGCGCCATGAGTCGATTATAGCGCATCGCGGGACGGGATCGACCCCGGGGCGCCGACATCCGCGTCGCATCCCGGGGCACGTCGCCGGCCGGGAGGAGCGGAGGGCTACTGGCCTTCCCCGAACAGCGACTCCTGCTCCGGGCCGCGCCCGGGCGGCGGGAGCCCGAGGTGCCGGCTGGCGGACGGCGTGGCGACCCGGCCCCGCGGGGTGCGCTTCAGGAACCCCCGCTGGATGAGGAACGGCTCGTAGACGTCCTCGACCGTGTCCCGCTCCTCGCTGACGGAGGCGCAGATCGTCTCGACGCCGACCGGCCCCCCCTGGAACTTCTCGAGGATGACGCGCAGGATCTTCCGGTCCATCACGTCGAGCCCCTCGGCGTCCACCTCCATCCGCGACAGCGCGTGATCGGCGATCGCGGGGCCGATCGTCCCGTCGCCCTCCACCTGGGCGAAGTCCCGGACGCGCCGCAGCAGCCGGTTGGCCACGCGCGGCGTTCCCCGGGACCGGCGGGCGATCTCGCGCGCCCCCGCGTCGTCGATGGCGATCGCGAGCGCCCCCGCGGACCGCCGGATCACCTCCTCCAGCTCACCGGGGCTGTAATACTCGAGGCGGAACGGGACGCCGAACCGGTCGCGGAGCGGGGAGGTGAGCAGCCCCGTCCGCGTGGTCGCCCCCACGAGCGTGAACCGCGGCAGGGAGAGCCGGATCGATTTCGCGGAGGGGCCCTGGCCCAGGATGATGTCGAGGGCGAAGTCCTCCATCGCCGCGTAGAGCAGCTCCTCGACGACGCGGCTCAGCCGGTGGATCTCGTCGATGAACAGGACGTCGCCCGGCTCGAGGGCCGTCAGGATCGCGGCGATGTCCCCCTTCCGCTCGATCGCGGGCCCGGAGGTCGTCCGGATCCCCACGCCCAGCTCGTTGGCGATGATGTGGGCCAGGGTCGTCTTCCCGAGTCCCGGGGGACCCGACAGGAGCACGTGGTCGAGCGGCTCGCCCCGGCTCTTCGCCGCCGCGATGAAGGTCGAGAGGTTCGACAGGATCGGCGCCTGCCCGATGAACTCGGACAGGAACCGGGGCCGCAGCGACAGGTCGACGGCCCTGTCGTCGACGCCGGTCTTCGGGTCCACGAGACGTCCCTCCACGTCACCTCCCGGGCCCGGACAGCCGCTTGAGCGACTTCCGGATCAGCGCGTCCGCCGGTCCGTCCGCGCCGAGCTCCTTGCGGGACTGCGCGACGGCGACCTGCGCCTCCCCGCGGGAGAAGCCGAGGGCGACGAGCGCCGCCGCCGCCTCGGCCTCGGGCGACGAGGGCGGCGCCGTCCCCCCCTCGGGAACCGAGACCTCGACCGAGACCTTCTTGAGCCGGTCCCGGAGCTCCATCGCGATGCGCTGGGCCAGCTTCTTCCCGATGCCGGGGACGCGCCCGAAGGCCGCGAGGTCCTCGCGGGCGCACGCGGCGAGGACGCCCGCGATTCCCAGGACCGACAGGACGGCGACCGCGGACTTCGGCCCGACGCCCGTGATCCCGATGAGGGCGAGGAAGATCTCGCGTTCCGTCTCGGAGGAGAACCCGAAGAGGTCGCCCCCGCCTTCCCTCATGTGGAGGTGCGTCCGCAGCAGGCACGTCTCGCCTTCCGGGGGCAGGTCGTTCCTCGTCGCGGTCGAGACGTACGCCCGGAAGCCCACGCCGGCGCACTCCACCACGACGTAGTCCCTGCCGCCGCCCGCGAGGCGGCCTCGAAGATGATCGATCATACGGTTTTCCATGATAGCACGCCGGGACGGGCGGAAGGCCGCTCGCGTGGAGGGGAGGCGATCGCGGGGGCCGCCATCGCGGGGACGACGCGCGCCGCTCCCGTCAGGGCGCGAACGTCCGCGTGACGGCGCGGCAGAACGCCGCCGCCAGGGCGTCGGCGGCGTCGGGCGGGACCTCCTCCCGGAGGCCGAGGAGCCGCCCCACCATCGCGGCGACCTGCTCCTTCGGCGCGGCGCCGTTCCCGGTGGCCGCCAGCTTGATCTCCTTCGCGCTGTACTCGTGGACGGCGAGCCCGAGGGCCCGGCACGTGACGAGGGCCGCGCCCCGGGCCTGCCCGAGCTTGAGCGCGGACGACGCGTTCTTGGCGAGGAACACCTTCTCCACCGCCGCCTCGGCGGGGCGGTGAGCGCGGATCACGTCGGAGAGCTTCCCCTGGATTTCGTGGAGACGGTCCGGGAACGATCCGGCCCCGTCCGTGCGGATGACCCCCCAGGCGACGGGGGAGACCAGGCTGCCGCGGACGTCGAGGATGCCGTACCCGGTGATCCGCGACCCGGGGTCGATCCCGAGGATGCGCCGCCCGCGCACTAGTGCCCCATGGCGTGCACTAGCCGCCGAACGCCTCCATCGCCTCGTCGGAGATGTCGAAGTTCGCCCAGACGTTCTGCACGTCGTCGGACTCCTCGAGGGCGTTCATCAGCCGCAGCATCTGGTCGGCCGCCTTCCCCTCCAGATGCACGGTCGTCTGGGGAACCATCGCGACCTCGGCGGCGGCGATCTTCACGCCCTTCGCCTCGAGCCCCTTCTTCACGTCCTCGAACGTCTCGGGCTCGCACCGGATCTCGTACTCGTGCGCCTCCGGGTCGCTCGCCACGTCCTCGGCCCCGAGCTCGAGCGCGATGTCGATGAGCTTCTCCTCGTAGATCGCGTCCCTGGGGACGCCGATCGTCCCCTTCTTGTGGAACATCCAGTTGACGCAGCCGGTCTCCCCGAGGTTGCCGTTGTTCTTCGTGAAGATGTGCCGGATGTCGGCCACGGTCCGGTTCTTGTTGTCGGTCAGGACCTTGACGAGGACCGCGACGCCGCTCGGGCCGTACCCCTCGTAGATGAACTCCTCGTACGAGACGCCCTCGAGCTCCCCGGTCCCCTTCTTGATCGACCGCTGGATGTTGTCGTTGGGCATGTTGACCGCGCGAGCCGCGAGCATCGCGGCGCGCAGCCGCGCGTTGCCGTTGGGGTCGCCGCCGCCGATCCGGGCGGCGGTGATGAGCTCGCGGGTGATCTTGGTGAAGGCCTTCCCGCGGGCGGCGTCGGCCTTCCCCTTCTTGTGCTTGATGGAGCTCCACTTGTTGTGGCCGGACATGATGCGATTCTCCGCGTGTCGTTTTCGATTCCGGGTGGCGGCAACCTGGGGTTCGGCGATACAGGATACCACAGGCGCCGGGGCGAAAAAAACAGGAGCCCTTGCCGCCCGTCTCCGGCGCAAGGGCTCCTGCGAATCAAATTCGGCGGCGACCTACTCTCCCACGGGGGTCACCCCGCAGTACCATCGGCGCTGGAGAGCTTAACTTCCGTGTTCGGGATGGGAACGGGTGTTTCCTCTCCGCCATCGCCACCGAAAG
>JBLMWX010000054.1:0-4028 GCA_050257455.1 Gemmatimonadota bacterium
AGGCACGCTCCCCGAATCCATGCCGTTCCCCGGCGCGGGTTCTCGCGGTCCGGCGTCGCTCTCCCGGCCGGTCAATCCCGGGGCCGCGGGGCGCGTTGCCCGAGAAGCCCGTCCGCGTGCATCGTCACCATCGAAGTCCTGGCCAGATACCTGCGCACGGCCGGCGCCGTCGCGACCGTTCCGAAGACGCGGGAACTTTCAGGTTCTTGCACGAACTCCTCGATCAGGTTTCGCTCCGCCGGCTGCGAGCGCTTCCGGAAGATCCACCTTGGGTAATCGTCCCCCCCCCCCGGGTAACGCACAGCCCCAGACCGGCAGGAGCATCGGGGTCAGCCGGTCATGTCGAACTTCTCCCCGAGGCCATTGAACGCCTGCCGCCTCCCCGAAACGGCGGGGCGTCCTTGCCGCGTCCCGGCGCCATACGACGGGCGCCCTCTGTTCGCCGCCGGGAATTTTCGGTTGACGGCAAAGGGCATCCTGCCCATGATGGTGTCAATACAAGGCCGGTCCCTTCCGTATTTCGAGAAACGTCGCCCCTGGGAAGCAGAAACAGGATTCTTTCCTTTCAGGGCGTCTCTTCTTTCCCGTGTCTGTCAAACCAATGGCCCGCCCCCGCGCCAGGCGTCTCGGGGTCGAGAAAGGAAGGGGACCGCGATGAGACACCCCCGCCGGTCGACGGTTCTTCTCGCAACGCTCGCGATCGCTGCCGGATGCGGCGGCTACGGGGGCGACACCCTCCAATCCCAAGCACGGATGGCGCCTGCCGTCCAGGAGAACGGGACCTCCTGGTGCGGCACGCCCGCCGAAGATCCGAGCCTGTCGTTCCCGCCGCTCTCGGAGGCGTTCCGCGTCTATCCTCCCCTCGGCAACGACAGGCCCGGAGCGCCGGTCTTCTATGAAAACATGATCGATTTCGTGAAGATCACCGTGTGCGAGACGATCGACGGGGGCGCCTGCAACGTTCTCGCGGAGCTCTCGTCGGGCCCGGCCCACGGCGGGCGGGACGCGATCCGGATCGTGGATTCGCGCTTCACGGCCAACTGGAAGATAGAGCGGGACTCCGTCGGACGGAACCTGGAGATCCGTTTTTCCGTCGCGGGGCTCGAGTTGGGATACGTTCCGTACGTCCCTGCCGCCGAGCGCACGCTTCCCATCAAGTTCATCATCGAGGACCATCCGCGGGTACGCGCCCGGCTGCTTCACGAACAGGGCCACGGCGCCATGGACGTGGCCCGGATCCTGGCGGACGACTACGGCTTGAGCGCCCGGGGAACCGTCCAGATCCTTTCGGCCGAGGGGTACGACAAGGTCGACATCGGGAGGGTGCTCCGGGACCTGTTCAAGGCGAGCCCGGAGGAGTCCGCGCAGATCCTCAAGGATCTGTGCTACTCGGCCGCCGACACGGCCGAGATCTTCAAGGCTCTCGGCGACCCGGTCCAGGTGATCTATGACGTTCTCAAGTCCGTGTACGGCCTGTCGGATCGCGAGATCGAGGTCATCTTCGATTCCATCGGCTTCGACGAGAACGACTACATCGATATCACGGCGCACGACACCGTCCTGCGTTTCGCCCCGGTCCTGTACTTCGACAGGGCCATGAAAGGGTTCCCCATGTCCGCCGACGACTATTTCCGGAACATGTTGACGCCGGCCGCGAACGGCGGGGACAACACGATAACCTGGACCACTCCGTGGAACGGGCCGCCGCAGAATCCCGCCGAAGGGATCATTTCCGTCTGCGGCCGCGACGAGTGCAACAACGGGATGTCGAACGGCAGCTTCCCGAAGCTGCTGATCGGGGAAGTCCCGACGTATTACAAGGCCGTGTCCGACATCCACGCCGACAACACCGGGCGCCTCCGCATCGCGTACTGGTGGTTCTACGGGTTCCAGTTCCATTGCAACGGGTTCGACATCGGCGACGACGGCGCCCATCACGGCGATTGGGAACATGTCGTGGTCACCACCGACCCGGAAAGATCCCGGGCCGAATACGTCACGTATTATTTCCACAGTTTCCACTACACCAGGAAGGACGGCGGCATCCCGCTCCATCCGGGGACGGAACGGCCCGTCGCCTATGTCGGGAAGCTCGGGCACGGCAGCTACCACAGCAACGAGATCAGCGGCTGGATGGTGGGGACGCCGCACCACTGTTGCGAATACGCCGATTACCGGAACCCCGTGTCCGGTTCGGTCTGGTCGAACGTCCAGGACAACCTCGTGAGCCTGAGGGGCAACGCCGAATCGTGGCTGGCGGGGGACCGCGTGGGGTCGCCCTTCGAATACGGCGGAAGATCGTACAAGGTGAAGCACTGGCTGTGGGGTCCCCACATCTCCTACTGCGCGATCGATACGTACCTGTTCGGATGCGCCGACTGGGAGCACACGAACGCCTGCTCGACGCACCCGACCGTCGCAACCCTCGACTGGAACATGCGGTCCTGCTCCGGAGGGGGCTGCGGCACGAACAGCTGCAAGGGATTGGTCTATACCCACGATGCCGACTACAACCAGTCCTGGCCATGGGACTATCCCGCCGCCCTCCTCGACCGGTCGGTCGCGGAGCCGGGGGCGGCCCGCAGGAACGGCTGCGGCGGCGTCCCGGTATTGTCGCCCCCGCCGTCCGGGAACACGCTGCGGTTCGCGGCCACCGGTGCAGGCGGCGGTCCGATCGACCGGAACTGACCGAACGGCAACTGGTTTTTGCGAGGAGTCGGCGGCAAGGCGCGGCTCGCCTGCCCTCCGGAAACCGCGCATGGCCGGACGGGGCGCCCCCCGCCATCCCGCCGAACGCCGTCCTCGAATTCGAGGTCGAGGTGCGCGGGATCGTCCGGCGGGAGACACGGCCGGGGCGGGATCCGCGGCGGCGACCGCATCGACGGGGACCGCCGCACCCGGCTCCCCTCCCGCCCGGCCCCCGCTCCCGGGCGCATCATCCCTGCCCCGAAAAAAATCTGAAGCAATCGCTGCCGTTCGCACGTCATATGGGCTGCTCACCGTTCGTCGCAGCCAACACTGCACATTCCCGGGAGGATTCGAAATGGACGAAAACGCCCGCTCGTCCGCCGCGCCGGCCGAAGCCGCCGACGCGGCCCGGCGCGGATTTCTCAAGCTCGCGTCCGGCGTCCTCGGCGCCCTGGTCGGCGTTCTCCTCGCGATCCCCCTGGTGGGAGCGCTGCTCGGCCCCTCGTTTCGGCGAAGGATGGCGCCGTTCGCGCAGGTCGCGAGCGTGGACTCCCTTCCCGTCGGAACCCCGGTGACGCTGTCGCTCGCCGTTCCGTCGACGGACGCTTTCCTCCGGAAGACGGACGTCCACGAGGTCATTGCCTTGCGGAACTCCGCGACGGATGTCGTGGCCTATTCGCCCATCTGCCCCCACCTGGGATGCCATGTCGCCTGGGACCCGAAGACGGGGCATTTCGAGTGCCCCTGCCACGGAAGCGTCTTCGCGCCGGACGGCAAGGTCCTGGCGGGCCCCTCGCCCCGCCCGCTGGACACCCTGCCGATCCGGATCGAGCAAGGGATGCTCGCGGTGCGCTGGGAGGTGTTCCGGGTCGGCATCGCCAGGAAGATCCCGGTCTAGGAGGGAGACGTGGCGTCGCGCGTCGGAGCCTGGATCAGGGAACGCTGGCCGGTGGATGCCGTCCTCCGCCTCTCCCTCGACGAGGAGATTCCCGGGGGCGCGAGCTACGCCTACGTCTTCGGCAGCGCCACCCTGTTCGCGTTCGCGGTCCAGATCGTCACGGGGATCTGGCAGCTCTTCTACTACGTGCCGACGGTCGACCACGCCTACGACAGCGTCAACTACCTGCGCACCGAGGTCCCGATGGGGTGGCTCGTCCACGGCCTGCACTACTGGGGCGCGAACGCCATCATCGTCCTCGTCGGCCTCCACATGGCCCGCGTCTTCATCTGGGGGGCGTACAAGCGCCCACGCGAGCTCACCTGGCTCACGGGCATCGTGCTGCTGCTGATCACCGCGGGGCTGGTCTTCACCGGCGCGCCCCTTCCGTGGGACGAACGGG
>JBLMWX010000055.1:0-20100 GCA_050257455.1 Gemmatimonadota bacterium
TGCCGCCCCCGCCCTTTTCTTTCGGCGGGACGAGCGCCGGCGACCGCCGCGTCGGGCGGCGACGGCCCGCGCGACAATGGCCGGGTCCCGGTTGCCCCGGAGGGCCTCTTCCTCGACGGACTCAATAGAAGATTTCTTCGTCGGAGCCCGCCAGCGGATGGAGGAGCACCACGAGGTTGTGGAGGTGCCCCCGCCGGTCGTTCGCGTAGTTCCGGAAGACCACCGCGCGCTCGAATCCCATCCTCTCCAGCGCCCGGATCGCGTCCTGCTGCTCCTCGATGACCTCGGCCACGAGGTAATTGAGGGCCCCCTTCTCCCCGACGTGGCGGACTTCGCGGATCAGCGCGGTCCCGAGGCCCCGGTGCCGGAATTCGGGGGAGATCAGGACCCGGACGATGCCGACCCGCTGTTTCCAGCCGGACCTGTCGCGGAAGAGCGTGACGCTCCCCACGATCCGGTCTTCCGAAAGCGCGACGATGGGGAGGACGGTGCCGTAATCGACGGACTCCGCCCACCGCCTCACCGCGTCGCGGTCGTCGACGTCCTCGCGGACATGGGACTTGTCGATCTCCGGGAGCTCCCGGAAGAAATGCCAGAGCCGCTCCGCATCGTCCGGTCCCGCGGGCCTCAGGGACAGGCGCGTGCCGTCGCGCAGGGTAATGTCCTTCGGGTACCGATCCAGCGAAATCATCGATCGTCTCCTCCTTCCGCGGACGCGGCGGTCACCAGTCTTCCCGGAACGGCACGTCACCCGCATCGTACCATCCGGCGAAATCGGACGGCGAGTGGGGCGCCAATCCCTTTTCGTGAAGCAGGTCCCCGATGACCCGGTGCGCGTACGACAGGGCGTGGTCGAGGAACACGAGATCCCCTGGCCCGGCCTCGCCGGCGTCCGCCGAATAGAGCGCCTCGTACGCCTTCTCCAGGTCCCTCCTCGCCACGGGCAGGTCCTCCGCCGCAAGGACGGCGCCGATCGCGCGCAGGAGACGCTCGAGCCCGTCGCGGGCCATCCGGATGTCCCTTCGGGTCGCATCCAGGCTCCTCCACCGCCCGAAATAGAGCTGGTCGTGGCCGGCCCGGAGCCGGGCGTATGCCGCCCCCCCGTACGGGCACGCGATTCCCCCGACACCGCCGGACGCCGCGCCGGCGGGCGACGGAGAATGCGCGGCCCCGCAGACGCGGCATATCGGCCAGCTTGTCGGCATCTCCTGGACCTCGCGGATCTCCTCCCGCCCGGCAGTCCCGCTCCGGCGGCATCAGGTAGATGCTAGATGCGCGCGGAGCGCCCGAGGACTCTCCGGGATCCGCAAGAGGCGCCGGCCGCCGCGATTGCCGGAACCTTCCCGGGCCGTCGTATCATCGAAATGACGGCGCCCGCGGACGGGGTGCCATTCCTCTTCGGACAGGGAGAAGCGACATGGAGATGCGGAGCCTGGGACGTGGCGGTCTCTCGGTATCGGCGCTGGGCCTCGGGTGCATGGGGATGTCGGAATTCTACGGTCCCGGCGACGACGCGGAATCGATCCGGACGATCCACCGCGCCATCGCGCTGGGGATGACATTTCTCGACACGGCCGACGTCTACGGGCTGGGGCGAAACGAGGAGCTCGTCGGGAGGGCGATCCGGGACCGACGCGACCAGGTGACCCTCGCGACCAAGTTCGGCAACGTCCGCGGGAAGGACGGCAGCTGGCTGGGCGTCAACGGGAAGCCGGATTACGTCCGCGCGTGCTGCGAGGCGAGCCTGCGCCGCCTCCGCGTCGACGTCATCGACCTCTACTACCAGCACCGGGTCGACCCGGCGACGCCGATCGAAGAGACCGTCGGGGCCATGGCCGACCTCGTCCGCCAGGGAAAGGTCCGCTTCCTGGGCCTGTCCGAGGCGGCGCCCGCATCCGTCCGGCGCGCGTGCGCCGTCCACCCGATCGCGGCGCTCCAGAGCGAATACTCCCTGTGGACGCGCGACCCGGAAGACGAGGTGCTCCCCACCTGCCGGGAGCTCGGGGTCGGCTTCGTCGCGTACAGTCCGCTGGGCCGGGGCATCTTCGGCGGCCGGATCAAGGGGACCGGCGACCTCGCCGAGGGCGACTACCGCCGCAACTCCCCCCGCTTCCAGGGCGAGAACCTCGCGCGGAACCTGTCCCTGGTGCAACGCCTCGAGGAGATCGCCGGGCAGAAGAAGGGCCGCCCGTCGCAGATCGCCCTGGCGTGGCTTCTCGCCCGGGGCAGGGACATCGTCCCCATCCCGGGGACCAAGCGCGTCGAGCGGCTCGAGGAGAACGCGGGGGCGCTCGGCGTGCGCCTCGACCCGGAGGACCTGGCGCGGATCGACAGCGCCTTCCCCCCCGGCGCGGCGGCCGGGACGCGCTACCCCGAACAGGCCATGCGCGCGGTCAACCGGTAGGAGGCCTCCATGAAGGCGATCCGTGTCCACGCATTCGGCGATCCCGACGTCATGGCGTTGCAGGACTGCCCCGAGCCCGAGCCGGGCGGGGGACAGGTCCTGCTCAGGATCGAGGCGATCGGGGTCAACTTCATCGACATCTACCAGCGGACGGGGGCCTACAGGCTCCCCCTCCCGTTCACGCCGGGGAACGAGGCCGCCGGGACCGTCGTGAAGACGGGCCCCGGGGTCACGGAGGTCGCGGCGGGCGACAGGGTGGCGTACGCGGGGGTCCTCGGCTCGTACGCCGAGCAGGCGGTGGTGCCCGCCTGGAGGCTGGTCCGCCTTCCGGCGGGGATCGACGCGAAAACCGCGGCCGCGGTGATGCTTCAAGGATTGACCGCCCACTACCTCGCCCACGCGACGTATCCCCTCAAGCGCGGGGACGCGTGCCTCGTGCACGCCGCGGCGGGAGGCGTCGGCCTCCTCCTCGTGCAGATCGCGAAGCGGCGCGGCGCCCGGGTCATCGGCACGGTCTCGACGCCGGAGAAGGCCGAGCTCGCCCGCAAGGCGGGGGCGGACGACGTGATCCTCTACGCGGACCGGGATTTCGAGGCCGAAACTCGCAGGCTCACGGCGGGAAAGGGAGTCCAGGCGGTCTACGACTCGGTGGGGAAGGCGACGTTCGAGAAGAGCCTCTCCTGCCTCGCCGTGCGGGGATACCTCGTCCTGTACGGCCAGTCGAGCGGCCCCGTGCCCCCGTTCGACCCGCAGGTCCTCAACGCGAAAGGGGGCCTCTTCCTGACCCGGCCGTCGCTGGCCCACTACACGGCGACGCGGGAAGAGCTGCTCGAACGGGCGAGCGACGTTCTCGGCTGGGCGGCGCGCGGGGAACTCGACGTCCGGATCGGCGCGGAATTCCCGCTGGCCGCAGCGCCCGAGGCCCACCGCCGGCTCGCCGCGCGGCAGACGACGGGCAAGGTCGTGCTGCTCCCCTGACGCCCGTCCCGCGGCATCGCCCGGGGGGCGCCCGGCGCGCGCTCCTCCGGCGGAAACCCGCCCGGCTTGCCGGACTTTTTCTCCGGATCCCCCCTCGCCGCATCCGTCGGCGTTTTTTTACTGAATAAATCGATCTGGATTCCGTTAAGGAGACAGGAAATTCGGAGCCGCGTCCCCGGGAGGGGGCACACGGCGAGGACATTGCAGTTTCTCCCAGGCCTCGAAAGGAGGAAGACACGATGCGGGCAGCAGCGGTCATAGCGATGGCGGTCCTGGCGGCGTTCAGCCTGGCCGGGCCGGTCCTCGCTGCGGACACTTCCGGGAAGGTCACGGCCATCGAGGGAGACAAGGTGGTCGTCCAGGCCGCCCAGGGCGCCGGGGAGATGTTCCCGGCCGGCACGAAAGGGGTCGAGATCAAGGCCGGCGACGGCACATCCCTCCGCGGGAAGGTCGTGGCGGCGGTCGGCGACCGGCTCACGCTCAGGATCCTGAAGGGGAAGGCATCGAGCCTGCGCGTCGGGGTCTCCGTCGAGCTGCAGCGGATCATGAAGGCCGGCTCGGAAGAAATGCAGGGCTGCTGACATGAGACGGGCCGCCACGTCGTTCGCCGCAGCCGTCGGGCTCGCGCTCTTCCTCGCCGTGCTCGGGGTCCCGCGCTCCGGTCTCGCCGAGAACGCCGGGACGGGACCGGGGGACGGCATCGCGGCGCGGAACGGAAAGGCCGGGACCATGGCCGAGCTGGCCCGGATGTACGATTCCGGGCCCTGCGCCTCGTGCCACCGGGAGATCTACGACCAGTGGCGCACCTCGGCGCACGGCACGTCGATCTTCGGCGGGGGGAAGACGGCCGCGGCGCTGCAGGCCGCGGTGCTGGACGGCCTGATGCGGTGGCCCGCGTCCGGCGTCAAGAGCGAGAAGGACGTGACGGTGACGCACCTGATGGGCTGCGCCAAGTGCCACCTTCCCCAGATGGCGGATGCCGAGGACGCGGTGGCCCGGGAAACGGTCGCCGCGATCGCGGCGTGGCGGAGCGCTCTGGACAACAAAGACGCGGCGGCGACGGCGCGCGCGGCCGAAAAGCTCGAGGCCCTGAACATCGGGTGCCTCATCTGTCACAACCGGAACGCCATCACCCACAAGTGGACGGACGGGTATCCGAAGGCCGGGGAACTCTACGGCGGCAGGGAAGGAGCGCACCCCGGCCCCGCGTACTCCGTCCTGAGGAAGAGCCCGATCATGGGCGAGTCGATCTTCTGCGGCCAGTGCCACGCGCTGGGACCCAACCTCGAGTTGGACAATCCGACCCAGTGCTCGTCCGTTTACGGAAGCTACCTCTACACCTACAAGGCGGAGGGCGGCCCGGAGACGTGCCAGGACTGCCACATGCGGAAGGGCCGGCTCGGCCACGCCACCGCCGCACCGGGCGGCGGCAAGGACGCGGTCGACGTCGCGGTGGACGCACGCGGCTTCCAGTGGCGCGACGGGAGCCACTACGTCCCGAGGGTCGCCGTCGACGTCGCGATGACCAACAAGGCGGGACATTCCCTCCCCGGGAGCATCTCCACGCAGAAACGGCTGGTTCTCGAGGTGACGGCCAGGGACGACGACGGCGCGACGGTGTTCTCCGGGTCGAAGACGTACGCGCCGCTCGCCCAGCGGTTCGGCCGGGGAGTCCGGACGGGGTACGGCCCCTACGAGAAGACGGGGATCATCGAGGATACCGCCCTGCCCGCGAACCGGACGATCCGCGAAAAATTCGACATCCTGCTCGAGCCCCGGGAGCCGGGCCCGCAGGACGGGAACCGGTCCGCGAGAAACGTGACGGTCGACGTCACGCTCAAGCTCGTGGACTCCGGGACGGCGCCGGCCGTGAGCACAACGTGGCGGACGGCGACCGAAGTCGTCAAGCTCGAGAATGTCCGGTAACCGGGAAGGCGCCCTGCCGATGCCCCAGCAGACGCCGCGACGCGCCGCCTCGATCCGCCGCCTCGCGGCCGCCGCGGCCGTCGTTCTCCTTCTTCTTCCGGTCCCCTGCCGGCCGGGCACGGCGGGCGTCGGGGCCGAGGAGGGAATCGCGGCGAAGAAGGGGCCGGCCACGACCGTCGCCGAGCTCGCGAAGCTCTGGGATTCCCGGCACTGCGGGGAGTGCCACGTCGCGATCTACCGCGACTGGGAGAAGTCGGTCCACTCGCGTTCCCTCCTGGGCACGGGACGGACGGCCCTCACGATCCTGACGACGATCTCCAACGGGCTGTCGCAGTGGGCACATTCGGGCGTCAAGGGCCCGGAGGACGTCAAGGTCGAACACCTGGTGCCGTGCCTCAAGTGCCACCTGCCGCAGATTGCCGACGCCACGGACGCGGTGGCCCGGGAGATCGTCGGCGACATCCTCGCGTGGCGGGACGCGGTCAGGAACAAGGACCTCAAGACGGCGCGAAAGGTCGAGGACAAGATCAACTCCCTGAGCATCGGCTGCCTGATCTGTCACAACCGGAACGCGATCGTCCACAAGTGGACGGACGGGTACCCCAGGACCCGGGAGGTCTACGGTTCGAAGGACGGGCAGCACTTCTGCGGCCTGTTCCCCCGCCTCAAGAGGAGCCCGGTCATGGGCGAGTCGGTGCTCTGCGGCCAGTGCCACGGGCTGGGGCCCAACTTCGAGATGGACAACCCGACCCAGTGCGCCACGCTCTACGGCAACTACCTCCTCAGCTACCAGGCCGGGGGCGGGCGCGATACGTGCCAGGAATGCCACATGCGCCGGAGCGGGCTCGGCCACAACATCCAGAGCTACCGAGACCCGGGGATGGGCAAGGCGGCGGTCGATTTCCAGGTGGGAGTCCGGCGGCTCCTCGTCGACGACGGTCCGGGATCGAACGCGGCGGCCTCCCGGGAGAACCCGGCGATCGCGGTCGACGTGTCGATGACGAACAGGTCGGGGCATTCGATCCCCGACGGCTGACCGACCCCAAACCGGCTGGTCCTGGACGTGACCGCGACGACAGACGACGGAAACGAGATCTTCGCAGACTCGAAGCTCTACATGCCGGTCCCGCTGCAGTTCGCCCGGGGCAGCGCCATGGGGCGCGGCCCCTACGAAAAGAGCGGGCTGATCCTGGACACCGGCCTTCCCGCCGGCAGGAAGGTGATGGAGCGGTTCCACATCCCCGTTCCCGACCGGGGAGACGACGCCTCCGGGGCGGCCGCGAATCCGGGCCGCCGGGACGTCAAGGTCAGCGTCAAACTCCTCTATCTCCCATTCGGCGACCGGGACGTGTCGCCCTTCCTGTGGCGAGAGGTCGTCAGGACGGTCTCGTTCGGGGACGATGAATAACGCGTCCCGCCGAAGCCGGCCGCCCGGCTTCGCGGGAGCACCCGCCACGCGGCTTCCCCCGCCGCTCGTCCCGATCCTCTGCCTCGCGGCGCTCCTGATCCCGGCCTGCGGCGTCCCGCGCGGCGCGTCGACGACCTGCGAGGCGTGCCACCGGGGCCTGGAGTCCGCGTCCCCCAGCCACGAAGGGTGCACGGGGTGCCACGGGGGAAAGGCCGAAGCCGCGGACCGCGAATCCGCCCATCGCGACATGTTCGGCCCGCGGAACCCCTCGGGGCCCGACGACTGGGACAGGACGTGCGGCCGGTGCCATCCCTACCAGCTGGCAAGGGTCAAGTCCGGGCTCATGTACACGAACGCGGGGATGATCCGGAACATCCGCGCAACCTGGGAAAGCGAGGGCGACGCCCTGTACGCCTCCCGGGCGGGCGCCGCGTTCGGCGCGGACGGCCGGCCGGCGACGCTGTCCGCCGTCGAGGGGCTGGACGACCTGTCCGGCGAGCTGTACCGGAAGTTCTGCTCCCTGTGCCACCTCGGGGCGGAACCGACGGAGACGCGCGCGGCGAGCCACGCCGCGGGATGCGCCGCGTGCCACTTCCCGTTCGCCGACAACGCCGTCTACGGGGGCGGCGACCCGTCCGTCAGGGGAAGACGGGGGTACTCCGAGAGCCACGAGATGGCGCGCCTTCCGGGCAACCGCGCCTGCCTGCGGTGCCACAACCGCAGCGGGCGCATCGGCCTCTCCTACGAGGGACTCCACGACGGCAACAACGCGCTGGTCCCGACGCGGGACGGCCGGCCCGGGCCGCGGCTGATCAGCGGGGGCCGGAGCGTCACCCGGATCCGCCCCGACGTCCACCACGCCGGCGGGATGGAGTGCATCGACTGTCACACGTCCCGGGAGGTGATGGGGGACGGCTACGTCCACGGGAACCTGTACGAGCAGGTCGAGGTCCGGTGCGAGGATTGCCACGGGAGCCCGCAGGCAGCGCCCCGGACCGAGGCGATCGCGAGGGAGAACGACGAGGCGCTGCGCGAGTCGCGGTCGTACGGCGCCCCCGTGCGGCCGGGAATGCGGATGGTCCTGACCTCCAAGGGGCGGAAATACTCCAACGTCTTCGCGCGGGGCGGAGAGATCTTCGTCATGGTCAAGCGGACCGGCCGCCTGCTCAAGGCCAAGGTGATCACGGGCACGCCCGAGCATACCGTCGCGGGCCACGAGCGGATGCATTGCGACGCCTGCCACTCGCGGACCGTCGCCCAGTGCTTCGGCTGCCACACGACGTACGACCGGACGAGGACGGGTGCCGACTTCATCAGGGACGAGGACGCGCCGGGAGCCTTCACCGAGACCGAGGATTACCGGATGCTCTACCCCTTCCCCCTCGCGCTCGACGAGCGCGGGAGAATCTCCCCGGTGACACCCGGCTGCCAGACGTTCATCACGGTGATCGACGGGTACGGAAGGACCGTTCGCCGGGAGCAGGTCGCCCGGTACAGGGGGAAGCCGCAGCTGCGGTTCGCGCCCTTCCACCCGCACAGCACGGGCGACAAGGCGATCGGCTGCCGGGCGTGCCACGGCAATCCCGCGTTCCTCGGATTCGGGCAGCACGTGCTGGAAGGCGCCTCCATCCGCGGGACGTTCCTGTGCGAAAAGAGCGACCGGAAGGCGCTCGACGGCTTCCTCTCCCTGGACGCCGGGACGGTGACGCCGACCGCGGCGGTCACGCGCGCCGGCTCCAGGCCCCTGTCCGGCGGCGAGGTCCGCGCCGCCTGGGCGGTCAACCTCTGCATCGTGTGCCACGACCAGGCGAAGGACAAGGTCTACCGGAAGAGGATCGATTTCCGTGCGCTCGACGACGCTCTTCATCGCCGTCTTCTTGCTGGCCGCTAGCGCCGTTCCGCGCGAGGCGGGAGCGGCCTGCGGGACGTGCCACCCCGTCTCCGTCCGGGGAGCCCACGCGGGAATCCCCTGCGCCCGCTGCCACGTCCTCGACGGGAAGACGGTCCGCGATCCCGCCGCCGCCGCGGTCCGCGCCCGGGGCTGCGTCTCCTGTCACGCCGGCGCCGACCGCATCTTCGACGGGCCGATGTCCGTCCGGGCGGCCGAAAAGGCATTCGCGGCGCGCACGGTCGGGCGCCTCGATCCGGAGTTTTTCGGGACGGCGTGCGGGTCGTGCCACGTCGCCGGATGCCTCGACTGCCACGGGGGAGGCGGTCACGCGGTCGCCAGGCCGGGGATGAACGGATGCATCGGATGCCATTCCGGGTACTTCGTCGGGGCGGACTACCTCGGCCTCGCGCCCCGCGAGGAGAGCATGCGGTATGCCCGGGGGCCGTCCGTCGCGGGCGAGTTCTACCTGAAGATGCTCCCGGATGTCCACGCGGAGGCCGGCATGGGATGCGGGGACTGCCACTCGATGAGGAGCCTCGCGGCCGGAAAGAGAGCGTCGCGGACGTGCACGGACTGCCACACGCCGGACCCCGGCGTCGTCGAGCATCGCATCGGCGCGCACCGGGCGCGCATGGAGTGTTTCGCCTGCCACTCCGCGTGGGCCTCCCAGGAGTACGGCACGTTCTACATCCGGACCGGCGGCCGGCGGATCGCGGGCTTCGACCTCCGGCACGCGACGCCGGAATACGCGAGAAGCGCCTATCTCAAGAAGCAGGACGCGCCCCCCCTGGGGATCAACGGAAGAGGGAGGATCAGCCCCATCAGGCCCCAGTTCATCCTTTACTATTCGGACGCGAGGGCGGGAGCCGATCCGCGGGAGGAAAACCGGCTCCTCGCCGCGTCCTGGAAGGCGTTCTTCCCGCACACGGTGCGGCGGGGCACGGTCCTGTGCGGCGGGTGCCACGACGACCCCCGCCGGCTGGTCCTCGAAAGGAAACAGGACAGGATCTACGGTCTCCGGGAGGACGGGATGGGGCTCGCGTCCTTCTGGGACAGGACGGGCCAGAGCGTCGCCAACGGAAGGTTCCTGGACCGGGCGCGCGCCGCGCGGATGTCCGCGCCGAGCCGTGCCTACGTGAAGGCGTTCGTGGAAAAATGGAAAACGTTGACAGATCGCGTCGGGCGCTCCTCTGGACCGTAGGCGCCGCGCTGGCGTCGGCGGCCTTCCTGGCGAACCGCCTGACCGGCCGGCGCGTCCCGGCGCGGTCCCTCCTCGTGGTGGAGAAGCGCCGGGTCCCGGCCCGCGGGGCCCTCGTCTACAGGGAGTCCCGGATCGCCGTCGTCAGGGACGGAGACCGGTTCCACGCGCTGAGCCTGGTGTGCACGCACCTCGGGTGCACGGTCGAGGTGACGCCGAAGACGGTGGCCTGCCCGTGCCACGGCAGCGTGTTCGACCGCTCCGGCAAGGTCGTGCGGGGGCCCGCGGAACGCCCCCTGGAACGTTACGAGGTCGAGGACCGCGGGGATTCGATCGCGGTGCTCGCGCGCGGTTAGCGTCGAAGGAGACCGCACGATGGGGGATTTCGTCGCGCACCTCTTCCCCCGCAGGGTCCGGGGAGAAGACCTCCGCCTGAGGGTCACGTTCTGCCTCGGGGGACTCGCCTTCACGGCGTTTCTCGTCCTGGGGGTCTCGGGATTCATCCTGCTCTTCTTCTATCTCCCCTCCCCCGCCCGGGCGTTCGAGTCGATCCTGCTTCTCGAATCCGGCGTGCCGGGGGGCCGATACCTCCGGAGCCTGCACAGGATGGCGTCCCACCTCTTCCTCGCGGCCATCTTCCTGCACTCGCTGCGCGTCCTCGTCACCGGCGCCTACCGGAAACCCCGGGAGCTCAACTGGGTGATCGGCTTCTGCCTGCTCGGGCTTTGCATCTTCAACGCCTACACCGGCTACCTGCTCCCGATGGACCAGACGGCCCTGTGGGCGACGCAGACGGGGATGCACCTGCTGCGGGCCGTTCCGCTCGGCGAAGCGGCCTTCCGGATCCTGGTCCCGGACGGCGTGGGACAGGACGTGTCGCTGCACCGTTTCTACGCGCTGCACGTCGCGCTGGCACCGCTGCTGATCCTCGTCCTGTCCCTGCTCCATTTCTACCGCGTGCGAAAAGACAAGAGGGGGTTACCCGACCTGTGAGCGCGACCGAACGAGAGGCCGCGCGGAGCGGCTCGGTCCCGAGCAGCCCGGTCTTCTTCCGCCTGATCCGGCGGTCGATGGGGCTGTTCGTCGCGGCGGCCTGCGCCCTCGCCGCGATCTTCCCGGCCCCGCTCCAGGAGCCCGCGGATTTCGGCAAGGTGCCGAATCCCGCCAAGTCCGCATGGTTCCTCCTCTGGCTCCAGGAGCTCGTCAGCTACGGAACGCGCCTGATCTACGCCGTCGTTCTCCTGGCTCTCTTCGTCTTCCTGCTCCCCTATACGCGGTGGGGAGCGCGCGACCTCGGCCCCGGGACAACCCGGCGCCCGGTCGCCGTGTTCGCCGTCGCGGTCTTCGTGTCGATCATCGTCCTCACCGTCGTCGCGTTCTTCTTCAGGGGCCGGGATTGGGCGCTCTCCGTACATCCCTGATCGCCCTGTGCGTCGTCGCCATGCTGCCGGCATCCGGGCGCGCGGCGCCCCGCTGCCTGGCCTGCCACCCCGTCCATTACGCGCAGAGGGGGCATTGCGCCGGCTGCCACCGGGGCGACGAGAGGACCGACCGCAAGAACATCGCCCACCGGGATCTCATCCCCGCCGCGTACTCGCATTTCGCCCTGCCCGACAGCCCCGCGGTGCGGCTCGGCGCCGAGCGGATCGAGGCGTCCTCGTGCCGGCGATGCCACGCGTGGCGCGGCGAGGGAAACGCGCTCGCCGCGCGCCTCGACGACCTCTGGACGGTGTCGACGCCGCGGAAGATCCACGATGCCATCCGGAGGCCGGCGGCTTTCATGCCGGACTTCCGGTTCGACGAGGCCCAGATCCGGGACATCGTGAACGCCATCCTCGCCGAAGGGGCGCGCCGGGAGAGGGCGGCGGGGGCCGAGATCCCCGCGGTGGTGCATTTCGAGGACGCGGACGGCGCGGGGAACGCGCTCTTCCCGCGGCTCTGCGGGCCATGCCACCGGCTCCTCTCGGACGTCGCGGGCGGGCTGGGCGGGGGCGCGGTCGGCCCCAACCTTTCGGGGCTCCTCACGCGCCACTATCCGCGGACGTTCGGCGGCCGGGAAAGGTGGACGCGCGACAACTTGTCGAAATGGCTCAGGAACCCGCGAAGCGTGACCCCCGCCGCCTTGATGCCCCCCATCCCCCTCGAGCCGGACCAGCTCAGGGAACTGTCCGCCCTCATGGCGCCCCGCGACGACGGTGAGGCAATCCTTGGCTCAGGAAGTCCCCCGGGCGCCGGATCACCGGAAAACGCGGATGGATCCTGATAGGGGCCTGAAAAAAAACAGGAAAGTCAGGCCGGATATGCACCGATAAGAATATATAGATAACGCAGGAATCCGGACTGGTCTCGCCCCTGCGGCGCGGCCGACAGGAGAACGGATGATGTTCAAGCGAGCGTCGTTGGGCAAGAAGCTGACCTGGGGATTCGTCATCGTGGCGGCCATCGTGGCGGCGACCGGGATCTGGAGCTACCGGGGGCTCCGGAACACGAGCAAGGCGCAGCACGACATCGCCACCGTCTATCTCCCCTCCGTGAACGGCCTCTGGATGATCAAGGACGGACAGGACGTCATCCGGCGGGTCGAGCTCGTCATGTTCCTCCCCCAGTTGACCCCCGAAGAGATCGTCGGGATGAAGAAGAACCTGGCGAACGCCTGGGAGCTCGCGGACGAGGGGTTCGCGATTTACGCGCCGCTGCCCAAGAACGGGCCCGAAGAGGAGGTGTGGCTGAAGTTCAAGGATGCGTGGGCCGAGTTCAAGAAGATCCACGAGGACGTGATCGCCAACATCGACCGGACGGCGGACGAAAAGGAGGCTGCCTACGACGTCTCGTCCACGGAAGTCCGCGAAAGATTCCACAAGGCCCGCATCCTGCTCGACAAGCTCCTGGAAATGAACATGGCGGCCTCCGCCACGGCGGTCACCAACTCCGACAAGGAGGTCCGCTTCACGACGGTCCTCACGCTGGGCCTCGTGATCCTCGGCGTTCTCTGCGCGGTGGCCGTCGGGCTCGGCGTCTCCCGCAGCGTGTCCCGCGAGCTGGGCCTCGTCTCGCGATCCCTCTCCGAGAACTCGGAGAACGTCCTCTCGGCGGCGGCCTCCCTCTCCACCTCGGCGAACCATCTCTCGGAAGGCGCCTCGGAGGCGGCGGCATCCCTGGAGGAAACCTCCGCGTCGATGGAGGAGCTGTCGACCATGACGACGCAGAACGCCTCGAACGCGGGGCAGGCCAAGTCGCTGGCCGACCAGGCATTCGCGGGCGTCGAGAAGGCGAACGTCTCGATGGGCTCGA
Organism: Gemmatimonadota bacterium; assembly: GCA_050257455.1. GTDB lineage: Bacteria > Desulfobacterota > Deferrimicrobia > Deferrimicrobiales > Deferrimicrobiaceae > JBLMWX01. The sequence continues at coordinate 13,097 of JBLMWX010000055.1, forward strand.
TGGTGGGCTCGATGGCCGACATCTCGTCGAAGGGGGAGCAGATCCAGAAGATCGTCAAGATGATCGACGAGATCGCGTTCCAGACGAACCTGCTGGCGCTCAACGCGGCCGTCGAGGCCGCGCGGGCGGGCGAGGCCGGCGCCGGCTTCGCGGTGGTGGCCGACGAGGTCCGGGGCCTGGCGCGCCGCGCGGCGGAGGCGGCGAAGAACACCGCCGCGCTGATCGAGGAGACGATCGTGAAGATCAACGACGGGACCGGCCTCGTCGAGCGGACGAATGCCGACTTCCGCGCGCTCGCGTCCGCAGTGCGGGAAGTGACGGTCCTCGTCAGCGAAATCTCGGCGGCGTCCGCCGAGCAGTCGCGGGGAATCGCCGGCGTGAGCACCGCCGTGGTCCAGATGGACCAGGTGACGCAGCGGAACGCGGCAAACGCCGAGGAGATCGCCGCCGCGGCCGAGCAGCTGACCGCCCAGGCCGACACCATGGAAGCGGTCGTCGCGAGAATCCAGCAGATCGTCAGGGGCGCCGGCCCGGCCGAAGCGAAGGTGAAGACGGGGTTCGGGGCGCGCGGCGCGAAATCCCGCCCCGACGCGGCGGCGCTGCGGCGCGACCTGTTTTCCGGGCCCCCCGCCGTCGGCAACCGGATCGTCCGCGGCAACGGCGGACAATACCACGGCGGCGACGGGAAGGATTCCCGCGGAACGGACCCGCCCGAAGCGGCTTCCGGATCTTCCGCGGGCAGGCCTTCGGCGCCCACCATTCAGTAGGAAGACCTCTCCCCTCCCCGGCCCGCGCCCGGGGGCGGCACGACGCCGCCCCGGGGCGCGGCGTCGCGTCTCTCACCGCGCCCGCCGCGCCGGCACTCCCTTGCGGGGCGCTTGATGCCGCCTCGACATCGGTGAGAGACTAATAGCCGGGCATCTCCGTTCCTTGCCATGAAGAGTCCCCGGACGGCGCCGGCGGCGCGCGGGGCGAACGTCGCGGGCCGCCGGGCCAGGAGGTCGCCATGCAGGGTCCCCTTGCGCCCGAACAGCTTCGCCGCATGCATGCCTGGTGGCGGGCGGCCAACTACCTGTCGGTCGGCCAGATCTACCTCTACGACAACCCCCTCCTCGAGGAGCCGCTGTCCCTGCGGCACATCAAGCCCAGGCTCCTGGGGCACTGGGGAACAACGCCCGGGCTCAACTTCATCTACGTTCACCTCAACCGCGTCATCCGGGAGCACGACCTCAACATGATCTACGTCTGCGGCCCCGGGCACGGGGGCCCGGGGCTCGTCGCGAACACGTACCTCGAGGGGACGTACAGCGAATACTACCCGGACGTTGCGCAGGACGCCGAGGGGATGAAGCGGCTCTTCACGCGGTTCTCCTTCCCCGGGGGGATCCCGTCCCACGTCGCGCCGGAGACCCCGGGCTCGATCCACGAGGGCGGGGAGCTGGGGTACGCCCTGAGCCACGCCTTCGGCGCCGCCTTCGACAACCCCGATCTCGTCGTCGCGTGCATCGTGGGGGACGGCGAGGCGGAAACCGGCCCGCTGGCGACCGGCTGGCACTCGAACAAGTTCCTGAACCCGGTGCGCGACGGCGCGGTGCTTCCGATCCTCCACCTCAACGGGTACAAGATCCAGAACCCCGCCGTCCTCGCCCGGATTCCCCGGGAGGAGCTCGAACAGCTCCTGAGCGGGTACGGCTACGCGCCCCGCTTCGTCGAGGGGGACGAACCCGAGGCGATGCACCAGGCGATGGCCGCCGCGCTCGACGAGGCCGTCGCGGGCATCCGGCGGATCCAGGAGAAGGCGCGCGGATCGGGCGACGCGACGCGCCCCCGCTGGCCGATGGTGGTCCTGCGGACGCCGAAGGGGTGGACCGGCCCCAGGGAGGTCGACGGCAAGCCGTCGGAGGGGACCTGGCGCTCGCACCAGGTGCCGTTCGCCGAGATGGCCACCCGCCCGGATCACGTGAAGCTCCTCGAGGAGTGGATGCGGAGCTACCGCCCGGAGGAACTCTTCGACGGGACCGGACGTCTCCGGCCCGACGTCGCCGGGCTCGCCCCGGAAGGAACCCGGAGGATGGGGGCGAACCCCCATGCCAACGGCGGGGCGCTGCTGCGCGACCTCCGGCTTCCCGACTTCCGGGAGTACGCGATCGACGTCCCCGCCCCCGGGGCCGTCGAGGCGGAGGCGACGCGGATCCTGGGCGGGTTTCTCAGGGACGCCATGACGCGCAATGCCGGCTCGGGGAACTTCCGGATCTTCGGTCCGGACGAGACGGCCTCCAACCGGCTCGGCGCGGTCTTCGAGGCGACGGCCAAGGCTTGGGTCGCCGACCGGCTTCCCACCGACGAAGGGCTCGCCCCCGACGGCCGGGTCATGGAGATGCTCTCCGAGCACCAGTGCCAGGGGTGGCTCGAAGGGTACCTCCTGACCGGGCGGCACGGCCTCTTCTCCTGCTACGAGGCGTTCATTCACATCGTGGACTCGATGTTCAATCAGCACGCCAAATGGCTCAAGGTGACGAAGGGCATCCCGTGGCGGAGGCCCATCGCGTCGCTCAACTACCTTCTCACCTCCCACGTCTGGCGGCAGGATCACAACGGCTTTTCCCACCAGGACCCCGGCTTCATCGACCACGTGGTGAACAAGAAGGCGGACATCATCCGGGTCTACCTCCCGCCCGACGCGAACACCCTGCTCTCGGTGGCCGACCATGCCCTGAGGAGCCGGGACTGTATCAACGTCATCGTCGCGGGAAAGCAGCGCGCCCCGCAGTGGCTCTCCATGGACGCGGCGATCCATCACTGCACGGCGGGCGTCGGCATCTGGGAATGGGCGAGCAGCGACCGCGGGACCGAGCCCGACGCCGTGATGGCGTGCGCGGGCGACGTCCCCACCCTCGAGACCCTCGCGGCCGTCTCGCTGCTGCGGCGGATGGCGCCCGGAATCCGGGTCCGCGTGGTCAACATCGTCGACCTCATGTGTCTCCAGCCTCCGAGCGAGCACCCCCACGGGCTGCCGGACCGGGAGTTCGACGAGATCTTCACGAAGGACAGGCCGATCATCTTCGCCTTCCACGGCTACCCGTGGCTCATCCACCGGCTGACCTACCGCCGGACGAACCACCGCAATCTCCACGTGCGCGGCTACAAGGAGGAGGGAACGACCACGACCCCCTTCGACATGGTGGTCCTGAACGACCTCGACCGGTTCCACCTCGCGGGCGACGTGATCGACCGGGTGCCTGCGCTCGGCGCCGCGGCGGCATACGCGAAGCAGGAGCTCCGGGACCGCCTCCTCGAGCACAAGCACTACATCCACCGGTACGGGGAGGACATGCCGGAGATCCGCGAGTGGAAGTGGACCCCATGAGCGTGCTCGCGCTGAACGCGGGATCGAGCACGCTCAAGTTCTCGCTCTTCGCCGGCCGGTCCGCGGAGAGCACGGCCGAGGGGATCGTCGAGGAGCCCCCCGCGCAGGCGGGCGGGAGCGCCAGGGACGTCCCGCGCGCGACGCTCCGGCTCCGCCGGACGGGAACTCCCGGGGAGCGGTCGGCGATGCTGGAAGCGGGCCTTTCCGATGCCGTCCGCGCCGTCGTCGAGGCGCTCCGGGAGGAGCTCGTCTCCGATCCCGTCGTGGCCGTCGGCCACCGGGTCGTCCACGGGGGACGCGCGTTCACGGAGAGCGTCGCGATCGATGCGCGCGTGACACGGGAGATCGCCCGCCTCTCGGAGCTCGCGCCGCTCCACAATCCCCCCGCCCTGGCGGCGATCCGCGCGGCGCAAGAGGCGATCCCCGGCGGCGTCCACGTCGCGGTCTTCGACACCGCCTTCTTCGCCGACCTTCCGCCCGACCGGCACGTCTACCCGCTGCCGTACGCGTGGTACGCCGAGCACGGCATCCGCCGCTTCGGCTTCCACGGGATCAGCCACGCGTACTGCGCCGGCCGGGCACCGGAATTCCTCGGCCGGGCGCCGGACGGGTTCCGGAGCGTCACGTGCCATCTCGGGAACGGCTGCTCCGCGACGGCGGCGCGCGGCGGAACGGCGGTCGCCACGACGATGGGGTTCACGCCGCTCGAGGGACTCATGATGGGAAGCCGCGCGGGATCGATCGACCCCGGAATCGTGCTGCACGCCCTGGAACGGATGTCCCTCACCCCGGCGGAGCTCGGCGAGGTTCTCCAGAAGCGCAGCGGCCTGCTGGGGGTGTCCGGGATCTCGTCCGATTTCCGGACGGTCCAGGAAGCGGCGCGGAAAGGGAACGAACGGGCGTCGCTGGCGCTTGCGATCTACGCGAACGCCGTCCGGGCGGCGATCGGCTCTCTCTCGGTCGCGCTCGGGGGGATCGACGCCCTCGTCTTCACGGCAGGCGTGGGCGAGAACGCGGCGGGACTTCGCGCGGAGGTCTGCCGGGGGCTCGAGTGCCTGGCCCTGCACATCGACCCGGGCCGGAACCGGACCCTGCGGCCGGACGCGGACGTCGCGGCGCCCGGGTCCCCGGGCCGCATTCTCGTCCTGCGGACGCGGGAGGATCTCCACATCGCCCGCGAGGCGCTCCGTGTCGCGGGGACGCGCGGCACGCCATGACGCCCCCGCCCCCCCGCGAGTACCGTCAGTCGGTGTCGCGCGATCCCGGCGCCATCTCCCGGACGAACGCCTCCGCCCTCTTGCGGAGCTCGCCGGCCGGCACGTCCTCCACGTGCGTCGCGACGTCCCAGACGCAGCCGAAGGGATCGGCGACGGACCCGAACCGGTCCCCCCAGAACATGACCGTCACCGGCTGCCTCAGGGTCGCGCCCGCTTCGACCGCCTTCTTCACGACGCCGTCGGCATCGTCGACATAAAGGTAGATCGAGCCCGTTGGCCCGCCCAGCGACTCGGGCGACCGGCAGCCCATGCCGGGCATTTCGTCCGCAAGAAATACCCGCGAATCGCCGATCCGCAGCGCGGCATGCATCACGCTCTTCCCGTCCGGGCCATCCACCCTGTCGAGCAGCTCGGCCCCGAAGACCTTCCTGTAGAACTCGATCGCCTGGCCGGCTCCCCGGATCGTCAGGCACGCCGTCACGGTATGATACCCTTCCGGGACGGGCGCCACCGTCCTGGCCAGCTTTTTCGCCGGTTTCATCCCCTTCCTCCTCTCTCTCCATGCCGGGTCGCACGTTGCCGCTTTCGGCACTCCCATAGGATGACACTCCTATAGGATGAGCGCCGCCCGCGGGGCGGTCCGCCCGCGCGCGCGATGACCCGCCGGGACGCGGAGCGCGAAGGCAGCGCGAATGCGGCGCCCGGGGGCGCGTTCGCGGGCATGCCGCCGTGCAGAGACACGGGGCGTGCGGCGACGGGCGCGGTTGGCCCGCGAAGGGAGCTCGCCCGCATCCCCCGCCGTCTTGCCAGCCGCCCCCGACGTTGCCCTCCGGCGGAACGTGGCGGACGGACGCGGCGTCTAAAGAGGACCGAAACGACGACCGAGGGAGCGCGTCAATGGCTGGTCCCATCCAACTGCAACAGCCGTCCGAAAGCGCCGCGGGCGTGCCATGAGAGCGGGCTTCCGCCCCGCCCCGGGCAGGGACCGCGTCTTCGTCCTCCCGAGGGCCTTCCTCGCGATCCTCCTTGCCGTCTCCGCGGCGCCGCCCGCGCGGGCCGCCGGATGGCGCGGGAGCTGCGACAGCCGGTTCCGGGGCACGTCCACGCTCCACGACTTTGCGGGAAGCGCCCGGTGCCGGCCGTTCGCCGTGGACGTTGAGAGCGGGGCCGACGGAAAGGCGAGCATCGGCCGGACGGAGGTCGTGGTGCCGGTGAGCGGGATGGACACGGGAAACGGCTCCAGGGACCGCCAGATGCGCCGGATGTTCGCGGGCGACCAGTTCCCGGACATCCGCGGGACGTTCGGGAACATCGATCCGGAAAAGGTCCGCTGGGAGCTGCGGCAACGTCCGGAAGCGGGCGTTCCTCTCGATTTCACGCTGACGATCCGTGATATCGCCCGCCCGGTCCACGCGGTCGCCCGCAACTTCCGGGATGGCGGAACAACGATCTCCTTCGTCGTGGATTACGCGGTATCGCTCGGGGACTACGGGCTGACTCCGCCGAAGGCGTTTTTCGGGCTGGTCCGGGTGGGCAACGAGGTCAACGTGACGACCGCCGTCCGTCTCGAAGCGGCCGGGGCGAAATGAACCCGCGGGCGCGGGGAATGCCACGGGGGACATCGACATGACGGCATGGATCCACGCGATCGACACGATCGTTCCGGCGTTCTCCTTTTCCCAGGACGCCGCGAGCGCCCGGATGCAGGAGTGGGCTCCCGACGAGCGGACAAGGCGGATCATCCGCGGTCTATACCGGCAGTCCGGGATCGAGCGGCGCCACTCCGTCGTCGCCAACTTCGGCCGGGACGGGCGGGACGGCTTCTTCGGGATCGGGCCCGACGGCCGCCGGACGAGCCCGGGAACCGGGGCCCGGAACGAGATATTCATCCGGGAGTCCAGACGCCTCTCGGTGGAGCTGGCCCGGAAGGTCCTGGACGGCTGCCCCGGGATCGGACCGCCGGACGTCACCCACGTCGTAACCGTCTCCTGCACCGGCTTCTGCAATCCCGGGCCCGACTACTACATCGTCAGGGATCTCGGCATTCCGCCGTCCGCCCAGCGATACCACCTCGGGTTCATGGGCTGCTACGCGGCGCTCCCGGCGCTGCGCATGGCGGCCCAGTTCTGCGCGGCGGACCCGGACGCCGTGGTCCTCGTCGTGTGTCTCGAGCTGTGCAGCCTCCACCTTCAGCTGAGGGCGGACGAGGACTACCTGCTGGCCAATTCGCTGTTCGCCGACGGGGCGGGGGCGGCGATCGTCAGTGGCCGGAAGCCCGCTCCCGGCGCGCCCGTTTACGGGATCGGCGACTTCCACTCCGCCCTCGTGACCAGCGGCGAGCAGGAGATGGCGTGGCGGATCGGGGACCACGGCTTCGACATCGCGCTGTCCGGCTACGTTCCGAAGATCCTCGGCGCCAA